>CACZUX010000040.1 GCA_902784475.1 uncultured Bacteroidales bacterium
CGCCCTGTGTCTGTTTGCCGCAGCAATGATTTCTCTTGGCTGCCCTGCTGCCGACGACACCATCCATGACAAGGTGGACGAGATGCCGACCTACAAGGGCGGTAATGATGCGCTGATGAAGTTTATATGCAACAACATGGTGTATCCCAAGGAGGCTGCCAGCTCCGGCATTGAGGGGCGTGTGGTCGTCCAGTTCCTCATTGAGAAGGACGGCAAAGTGTCTGCCCGCAAGGTGGTCAAGAGTGTGTCTCCGCAGCTGGATGCAGAAGCCCTGCGTGTGTCCAAGCTCATTAACAACTGGACGCCCGGCAAAATAAAGGGCGAGGCGGTACGCAGCCATTTTACGCTACCGTTTGTTTTTAAACTGAACTAAACGGCATCAGACTTTCGCGCCAGCAGATTTTCCTGCGGGCGCTTTTTGTTCCACAACTTGCAATTTGCGTGAGCATTTTTCACGCAAGACGGATGCCGTTTCAGGGGCATTGAGACCAGATTTGTCCGACATACGGCAAAAAACTGTGGGAAAGGCGTCTGACATAAAGAAAAAATCAGTAACTTTGTCTTCGGTGAACAGAGCAATTGTATTATAATCACCGCTGAAAAGTAATGAAACTTAAACTGATTCTGGCTATTGCGGCCGTGGGACTCGGGATGAGTGCACCGGCCAAGGATTACACGTACACCACCGTGCCCGGAGATATGATGCAGACCCGTATCTACACACTGGACAACGGTCTGAAAGTGTTTCTGAGCGTCAACACGGAGAAGCCGCGCATACAGACTTATATCGCCGTGCGCACGGGCTCGAAAAACGACCCTGCCGAAACGACGGGACTGGCGCACTATCTGGAGCACCTGATGTTTAAGGGCACCAGCCAGTTCGGCACCACAAATCCCGAGGCGGAAGAGCCGCTGCTCGACGAGATAGAGCGGCGCTACGAGGTCTATCGCAAGCTGACGGACCCGGAGGAGCGCAGGAAGGCCTACCGCGGGATAGACTCCGTGTCGCAGGTGGCGGCACAGTATTTCATCCCCAACGAGTACGACAAGCTGATGGCTGCCATCGGCGCCGAGGGGACGAACGCCTACACCTCCAACGACGTGACCTGCTATACGGAGGATATCCCGTCCAACGAGATCGACAACTGGGCCAGGATACAGGCCGACCGTTTCCAAAACATGGTGATACGCGGCTTCCACACCGAGCTGGAGGCTGTGTACGAGGAGTACAACATCGGACTGAGCAATGACACATGGAAGTTGTACGAAGCAATCTACGCGATGCTGTGGCCCAACCATCCTTACGGCACACAGACGACCATCGGCACACAGGAGCACCTGAAGAATCCTTCGATCACCAACATCAAGAACTATTTCAACAGGTGGTATCGCCCCAACAACGTGGCTGTCTGTATGGCCGGCGACCTGGACCCCGACAAGACCGTCGCCGTCATCGACAGGTATTTCGGCAGCTGGAAGCCGGGGGCAGACGTCAGACAGCCGACGTTCGCTCCACTGCCTCCGTTGACACAGCCCAAGGATACGGCAGTGGTCGGACAGGAGGCGGAGCAGGTGTGGGTGGCATGGCGTGCCGAGCGGGCCAACAGTCTGCAGGCAGACACCCTGAATCTGCTGTCGAGTGTGCTGAGCAACGGGCGTGCCGGACTGTTCGACCTGGATCTGAACCAGACCATGAAGGTGCTGCGCTGCGGCGCCGGCACGGAGCTGCTGCGCGATCACGGCGCTTTCATGCTGATGGGCTGTCCCAAGCAGGGACAGAGTCTGGAGGAGGTGCGCAGCCTGATGCTGGCCGAGATAGAGAAGCTGAAGAAGGGCGACTTCCCCGAGAGTCTGTTGCCGAGCATCATCAACAACTACAAGCGCAACCGCTATCAGGTGTTAGAGAGCAACGAGGGCAGAGCCGACATGTTTGTGGAAGCCTTCATCAACGAGGTGGACTGGAAGCAGGAGGTGGAGAGCATCGACCGCATCTCGAAGATCACCAAGCAGGAGCTGGTGGCGTTCGCCGACAGGTTCTTCACCGAGGCCTGCGTCACCGTGTTCAAGAAGCAGGGGGTGGACGACACCCAGAAAAAGATAGACAAGCCGGCCATCACGGCCATTCCCGCCAACCGCGACACGATGAGCCGCTTTGTGCGTGAGATTCAGAACGCCCGGGTGGAGCCCATCCGGCCGAGATTCGTTGACTTTAAGAAGGATATGATCATGGCCAGGACCAGGAAGGGACTGCCGCTGAAGTATGTCAGGAATACGGAGAATGGACTCTTCCTGCTGAACCTGCGCTATGAGTTCGGTCGCGAGGCGGACAATCGCTATAATGTGGCAACGGAGTATATCGACTATCTGGGTACCGACAACTACACCGCCGCAGAGTTGAAGCGGAAGTTCTATGAGCTGGGCTGCGACTTCGGTGTGAGCGAAGGCGGCGATGCCGTCAACGTGTGGCTGACGGGACTGAGCGAGAACATGCAGGCCGCTCTGGCTCTGAGCGAGGAGCTGCTGCAGAACGCCAGGGTGGACCGGGAGGCTTACGGCGAGATGGTGGGCCAGATACTGAAGAGACGCGATGACGCCAAGAAGAGCCAGCGCGGCTGCTTCAACCGCTTGTACAGCTACGGCGTGTACGGCGAGCGCAACTTCAATCGCGACGTCATGACGGAGGAGCAGCTGAAGACGACCGATCCGCAGGTGTTTGTGGACCTGCTGAAGAACCTGAGCGGTTACGAGCACAGCGTGGAGTACTACGGACCGATGAGCGTGAAGGAGGTTTCGGACATCGTGACCGGGACGCACAAGATGCCCGGGAAGCTGATGCCCGTGCCGCAGAACAGGGAGTATGAGCGCCTGCAGACGCCTGTCAACGAGGTGTGGATAGCTCCGTATGATGCCAAGAATATCTATATGTGTATGTACCACGACGAGCATCGCGACTGGAATATCGATGAGGCTGCCGTCATAAGCCTGTTCAACGAATATTTCGGCGGCGGCATGAACGGCATCGTGTTCCAGGAGATGCGTGAGGCCCGCGGACTGGCTTACAGCGCGTCAGCCTACTACGGACGTCCGGACAGGAAGGGCGGCAAGGAGAGCTATATGACCCACATCATCACGCAGAACGACAAGATGATGGACTGCATCAACCACTTCCACACGATTCTGAACCGGATGCCAGCCAGCGAGACGGCATTCGGGATCGCCAAGGAGGCTCTGACCAAGCAGCTGGCCAGCATGCGCACCACCAAGATGGGCATCATCGGCATGTGGAACGCCATGAAGAAGCTGGGGCTGGACTGTGACCTGAACCGGAAAATATATCAGGATCTGGACAAAGTGACGCTGCAGGACATCGTGAACTTTGAGAAGAAGACAATGGCCGGCAAGACCTATCGCTATATCATCCTGGGTGACGAGAAGGAACTCGACATGACGTCGCTCGGGAAGATCGGTCCTGTCCGCAGACTCACTATAGAGGAAGTTTTCGGGTATTAATCCTGCACGCAAAAAAGGCTGCCGAATTGCTCCGGCAGCCTCATTGTCAATTGTCAATTGTCAATTCACTCAAATCCGTTCGGATTGTTCTTCTGCCAGTTCCAGGAGTCGCGGCACATGTCCTCGATGCCGTATTCAGCCTCCCAGCCCAGTTCGCGCTTGGCCTTGGCGGGATCGCAGTAGCAGGTGGCGATGTCGCCCGGACGGCGGGGCTTGATGCTGTAGGGCACGTCGATGCCGTTGACCTTGATGAAGGCCTTCACCACGTCGAGTACGGAATAGCCGTGACCGGTGCCGATGTTGTAGATGGCGATGCCCTGCTTGCGCTCAATGCTCTGAAGGGCAGCCACATGGGCCTTGGCCAGATCGACCACGTGGATGTAGTCGCGCACGCCGGTGCCGTCGGGGGTGGGGTAGTCGTTGCCGAAGACGCCCAGCTCCTGACGCTTGCCCACAGCCACCTGGGTGATGTAGGGCATGAGGTTGTTGGGGATGCCGTTGGGGTTCTCGCCGATGGTGCCGCTCTTGTGGGCGCCGATGGGGTTGAAGTAGCGCAGGAGGCACACATTCCACTCGGGATCAGCTTTTTGCACGTCCATCAGCACCTCCTCGAGCATCGACTTGGTCTGGCCGTAGGGATTGGTGCAGTGGCCCTTGGGGCACTCCTCGGTGATGGGGATGATGGCGGGGTCGCCGTAGACGGTGGCCGAGGAGGAGAAGATGATGTTCTTGCAGCCGTTCTTGCGCATCACATCGAGCAGGCAGAAGGTGCCGTTCATGTTGTTCTCGTAGTATTCCAGAGGCTTGGCGCAGCTCTCGCCGACAGCCTTGAGGCCGGCGAAGTGGATGCAGGCGTCAAACTTGTGGGCGTCGAAGACCTTCTGCAGGCCTTCCTTGTCGCGGATGTCCACCTGGTAGAAGGGCACGCTCTTGCCGATGATCTTCTCCACGCGGGGAAGACATTTGGGAGAAGCGTTGTAGAGATTGTCCACCACAACGGCCTCGTGGCCGGCGGCGGAAAGTTCGATGAGAGTGTGGCTTCCGATGAAGCCCGCACCTCCGGTGAGTAGGATTTTCATTGTAATAAAGGGGTTGTTATTTCGGTTTTTCGTGATTTTGCGTGACAAAAATAAACAAAAAATGAGAAAAGACAAAACTTTTTGCTAATTTTGCGCCCGAATCAGCGTATTTTGTATGATGAAAAAGACACTTATAGCTTTTGCGGCGCTTCTCCTGCCGCTTTTTGCAGCCGATGCACAGCAGTATCAGAAGCAGCGCGAGCAGCAGGTGAAAGAGAATGTGCCCCTGAGCACGTTCCGGGAGGCCCAGAAGATGCTGTTCAACTTCGACTGGCGCTTCAACCACGCCGAGGGCAGCCCCGAGGTGGGCTACGACGACTCGGCCTGGCGCAAGCTCTCGCTGCCCCACGACTTCCAGTTTGAGCTGCCTTGGGACGAGAGTGCCGGCGGCGCACGCGGCTTCAAGCCGATGGGCGAGGGCTGGTATCGCAAGACCTTCAAGGCCGACTCCCTGTGGATGGGCCGCGAGGTGCTGCTCGACTTCGGCGGCATCATGTACTACGGCGACGTGTGGATGAACGGGCAGAAGGTCGGCTCGACGGAATACGGATACTGCGGCTTCGAGTGCGACGTGACCAAGGCTTTGCGCTACGACACCCTCAACGTGGTGGCCGTGCGCGCCTCGACGGGCAAGAAGAACGGCTCGCGCTGGTACACCGGCGGCGGCCTCTTCCGCGACGTCTTCCTCAAGGTGCAAAACCCCACGCATATCGCCCGTCACGGACTCTATGTGCACACCCCAAAGGTGAGTCCCGAGGAGGCCACCGTGCAGGTCGAGGTGGAGGTGACGGGCTTCCGCAAGCACCACATCGAAGTGGTTGCCACAATCTTCACCGCCGACGGCCGTCAGATCGTGAGCGCCCGCGACACGATGAACCAGCTCACGAAGCACACCACCGACGAGCTCAAGCTGATGCCCATGACGGTGCTGGACCCCAAGCTCTGGAGTCCCGAGACGCCCTATCTCTACCGCTGCCGCGCCGACATCTTTGACGACGGCATCCTGGTGGACCAGCAGGAGACCGAGTTCGGCATACGCTCCATCGAATACGGCACCGACTTCGGCTTCAAGCTCAACGGCAAGAAGGTGTTCCTCAAGGGCATCGCCAACCATCACGACCTGGGTGCTCTGGGTGCTGCCGCCTTCGACGACGCCATCGAGCGCCAGATGCGCCAGATGAAGGCCTTCGGTTTCAACGCCATACGCTGTTCGCACAACCCCTATAGTGAGAACTTCACCAAGATCGCCGACCGCGTGGGTCTGCTCGTGGTGGACGAGCTCATCGACAAGTGGAGCGACAACGAATACTGGGGCGGCCGCAAGCCCTTCTCCGCGCTTTGGCCGGAGCTCATCAAAGAGTGGGTGAAGCGCGACCGCAACAGCCCCTCCGTCATCCTCTGGAGTCTGGGCAACGAGCTGCAGACGCGCAAGGACTGGTCGGGCTACGACACCAACGACTGGGGCATCACGACCTACAAGATCTTCGACGTGATGACCAAGCGCTACGACGCCACCCGTCCGACCACCGTGGCGCAGTTCCCCGCCCGTGCCGGCGGCATCCGCGAGGAGAAGGAGTTCAAGACCTACCATGTGGCCCCCGAGTTGGGTGTGGCCACCGAGGTCAACTCGTTCAACTATCAGTGGGACGCCTATCCCGGCTACTATGAGCACGCGCCGAATCTGATCCTCTTCCAGAGTGAGGCTGTCACCAACCAGTTGCAGGCCCCCTTCTACGGCATGAACCGCGAGCGCGGCGTCGGCCTGGCCTACTGGGGTGCCATCGAATACTGGGGCGAGTCGAACAAATGGCCCAAGAAGGGCTGGAACTACAGCTGGTTTGCGCACACGCTGGCCCCCTATCCGCAGGCCTGGCTCATCAAGGGTGCCTTCGAGCCAGAGAAGCCCGTGGTGCACATCGGCGTGATGAACGGCGGCGAGAGCATCGACTGGAACGACGTGAAGGTGGGTCAGAAGACCTACAGCGATTCGTGGAACTGGAAGGCCGGCAGCAAGAAGCAGGTGTGCGCCTTCACCAACGCCGAGGAGGTGGATCTGCTCGTCAACGGCAGCTCTCTGGGTCGCGTGAAGAACGACACGACGGACGTCTTCCGTCGCGGTGTGTGCACCTGGCAGGATGTGCCCTACGGAGAGGGCGGACGCCTCACGGCCGTAGCCTATAACGGCGGCAAGGAAGTGGCCCGCCACGAGATTCAGACCGCCGGCGCTCCCGTGCGTCTGGTCATCGAGGACGAAGGCATTCTGCCTGCAAGCAGCTTTACGGCCGACGGCATGTCGCTGAAATATCTCTGGGTGAAGGCAGTGGACGCCAAAGGTCAGGTGGTGCCGACCTCCGACGAGGAGGTGACGGTGACCGTCAGCGGCGCCACGGAGCTCGTGACGCTCGACAACGGCGACCACTACACCGACGAGCTCTTCGTGCCCGAGAGCCGTGTGATTAAGACGGGCTTCGAATACTTCGGTCTGACGAACATGCCCGAAGCCGTCATCACCACGATGACGCGCCACTTGCGCGGCGGCCGTTTGCTCGTCATCCTGCGCTCCAAGCAGAGGAAGGGCAACAGCCAGGTGCAGGTGACCTCGGGCTTCTTCAAACCTGTGAAAACTACCGTAAAAGTGCTGCCCTAAATGATACGCAAACTCATCCTCTGCACCCTCCTTGCGCTCTGCGCCCAATGGGCCGGAGCCTACACGGTGGTGATTGACGCCGGCCACGGAGGCAAGGACTCCGGTCAACCTGGCCGTCGCCCTGAAACTGGGCGAACTCATCGCAGCCAACTGCCCCGACGTGAAGGTGGTCTATACGCGCAAGACCGACGTCTTTGTGGAGCTCCACGAGAGAGCCCGCATCGCCAACAAGGCCAAGGCCGACCTCTTCATCTCGGTCCACACCAACGCGATGCCCAACAAGATCATCCGTCGCGGCACCGAGACCTACACGCTGGGTATGCACCGTGCCGCCGACAACCTGGCTGTGGCCAAGCGCGAGAACTCCGTCATCACTCTGGAGAGCGACTACCAGCAGCACTACGAGGGCTTCGACCCCAACAGTTCCGAGTCGTACATCATCTTCGAGTTCATGCAGGACCAGAATATGGCCTCGTCGGTGGAGTTCGCCAAAGGGGTGCAGGAGCAGTTTGCCCGCACGGCGGGCCGCGTGAACAAGGGCGTCTATCAGGCCGGATTCCTGGTCTTGAGGGAGACCTCGATGCCCAGTGTGCTCATCGAGCTGGGCTACATCTCCACGCCCGACGAGGAGCAGTATCTCAACACGGCGAAGGGCCAGCAGGCTATGGCGCTGAGTATCTACAACGCCTTCAAAAACTACAAGAACAAGAAACAGTAATCAACAAAGAAGGGAGAGAAAGAAGATATGAAGAAGGAAGTCAAAATAGGTCTGTTCGGCATCGCCGCCCTCATCGTGCTGGTGATGGGCATCAATTTCCTGAAGGGGCTCAGTGTGTTCCACATGGACAAGGTGTACTACTTCTCCTTCCGCAACGCCAAAGCCATCGCCAAGAGCAGTCACGTGTATGCCGACGGTGTGCCCGTGGGCCGCGTGTCCGACCTGATCTACAATTTCCGCAAGCCGGGCCAGATCCTCGTCAAGGTGAGCCTTGACCCGCGTCTGCGTCTGCCCGGACGCACCACCGCCGTCATCGAGACCTCGCTGATGGGCGCCTCCACGATGAGCATCATCCTCGGGCGCGACAGCGTCTACACCTACAGCCCGGGCGACACCATTCCCGGCGCGGAGAACTTCGGCGTGATGGAGAAGGTGGGCGACGTGATGCCCGATGTGCACAACGTCATCCGCAAGGTGGACACCCTCATCACCACTGTCAACCGTCTGCTCAGCAACCCCCATCTGGAGCAGATTCTCATCAACGCCGACCAGATCACCTCCGACCTCACCGTCACCACCAAGCAGCTCAACCGCCTCATGGAGAACGACATCCCCAAGCTGACGGCCACCTACACCGAGATGGGGCACAACATGAACACCTTCGTGGGCAACCTCAACCGCCTGGACCTGCAGCAGACGCTGGCTTCGGTCAACAAGACCATCAAGGATGTGGACCAGCTCGTCTTGGAGATACAGAACCCCAACGGCACCCTGGGCGCCCTCATCAAGGACCGTGCGCTCTACGCCAACCTCAACCACACGGTACAGTCGGCCGACTCGCTCGTCACCGACCTCAAGGCCCACCCCAAGCGCTATGTCCACTTCTCCATCTTCGGCAGAAAGGATAAATAACCATTGACCCTTAACCCTTAACCCTGAACCTTGTATCGGGTTTACCAGATACTCATCATTCCCCTGCTTGTGGTGCACAGCATTGTGTTCCTCACGGGCATGATGCTCTGCTGCTTCGTCGACCTGGAGCGTCTGGGCACAGGCATCCTGCCGCGCTGGTGGGGTAAGAGCCTGTTGTGGCTGCTGCTCCGTCGTGTGGAGGTGCACGGACGGGAGCGCCTTCGCGAGGGTGAGCACTACGTCTTCATGGCCAACCATCAGGGCATGCTCGACATCCCGATGATCAACGGCTGGCTGGGGCGTGACTTCAAGTGGATGATGAAGAAGGAGCTGGAGCGCGTGCCGCTCTTCGGCAGCGCCTGTCGTGCCGCGCGTTTCGTGATGGTGGACAACGCCAATGCCGGCACCGTGCGCCGCACCTGCCGCGAGGCGGCCGCCCTGATGCGCGAGGGCTACAGCATCTGCATCTTCCCCGAAGGCAGCCGCTCGTGGGACGGCAGCATGACCGCCTTCCACAAGGGCGGCTTCGTGCTGGCCAAGGCCTGCGGATTTCCCGTCGTGCCCATCACCGTCAACGGCAGCTTCGAGGCGCTGCCCCGAGCCAAAGGCCTCGGCCTCACGTCGCCTTCGCATCTCTCCATCACCATCCACGAGCCCATCCCGGCGGATATGCCCTGCGAGGATCTGATGGCGCGCGTCTTCGACGACATCCACAGGGATCTCGACCGAAAGTATCAGTGAAATCGTGTTATTTTTAAAATAAAGTCAAATGAAACAAGACAGAAACTTTGGGCGTCCGGCCACGTTCCGCCGTTTTGAGCGGAAGGCGTGGAGTGCGTTCCGGAGTCTCTCCCTCGAGGTGCGCATCGGCGTGCTCTCGGTGGCCACCCTCGGCAGCGTGTCCTTCGTCAAGGCCGCTCCTGCCGCAGACGCAGCTCCCGAGCGCATTGAGGCCGAGGAGCAGGAGGGGGAAGATCTTTCGGAGCTCACCGTGTCGGCCACCCTGGCGCCGCTCTCCCAGTTGGAGCAGGTGCGCCTGGTTTCTGTGCTTCAGAGAGAGGATGTCCTGCACTCTGGAGCACAGAGTGTGAACGATCTCCTCAAGTTGTTCAGCGGAGTCGATGTCCGTCAGCGCGGCCCTTACGGTGTGCAGACGGACATTTCTATTGACGGCGGCATCCAGGAGCAGGTGACGCTGCTGCTCAACGGCGTCAACGTCTGCAATCCCCAGACGGGCCATCTCACCTTCGATCTGCCCGTAGCGCTGGAGGACATCGAGCGCATCGAGGTGTTGGAGGGTGCAGCCGGTCGCGTCTATGGCGGCGGTAGCTTCGGCGGCGTCATCAACATCATCACCCGCACGGACTCCGTCTCCGCCGTCATGCTACGGGGCGAAGGCGGCCAATACGGCACCGCAGCCGGCAGCGCCCGCGCCTCTGTGGCGCGTCAGAGCTTCTCGGGCGGTTATGCGCGCTCCGACGGCGGCACCGTCAACGACGACTTCTGGAAGACGCAGGCCTACCACAGCGGCTCCTGGCGCTGGCTCCGCTGGCAGGCGGGCTATTCGCAGAAGCAGTACGGCGCCAACACCTTCTACTCCCCCAAGTATCCCAACCAGTGGGAGGAGAACATGCGCCTCTTGGCCTCCCTCGCCGCCGACATCCCTCTAACCGCTAACCGTTCACCGCTAACCCTGACACCGGAGGTGTATTGGCAAAGGAATTACGACCACTTCCAGCTCATTCGCGGCACTTCCACCGGCGAAAACGAGCACCGATCCAACGTGCTCGGTGCCAAAGCCCGGCTCTGGTGGCAGTGGAAGGGCGGTAAGACGGCGGTGGCGGCCGAGATGCGTCACGAGCGCTACAGCAAGGCCCTCATCGACACCTCGCGCACCGTCCTCCACATGACGCTGGAGCACAACGTCACGCTGGGCGCCTGGACCCTCTCGGCCGGCGTCACGGGGCAGGGCGTCATCGGCGCTACGGCGTCCTCGCCCTCGTTCTATCCCGGCGTGGATGTCGCCTGGCGTCCGGCTTCGGGATGGCGGTTGATGCTGGGCTACAACAGAGGCTACCGTCTGCCCACCTTCACCGAGCTCTTCTACCAGTCGCCCACCCACGAGGGCAACAAGGATCTCACGATGGAGACCTCCGACAATGTGTCGCTCTCGGCGCTCTATCGCACGCTCCTCTCCGAGCGCTGCGACCTGCGGGGCAGCTTCTCCGCGCGTACCTTTTATCATAGAGGTCACGACCTCATCGACTGGGTGATGTGGGCGCCGGGCGACGCCTTCCATTCGGCGTCCTTTGCGCTCGACAATGTGGGCGTGCAGGCCGACGCCGCCGTCTCAGCGCGCCGCTTCAAAGTGCAGGCTTCCTACACCTTTCTCCACCAGATACGCCACGACGACGTCGCCGTCTGGCGCAGCAACTACGCGATGGAGTATCTCCGCCACAAGCTGGTCGTCACGGGCGACTGGACCTTCTGGCGCTGCATGGGGGTGAACGCCTCGGTGCGCTATCACGACCGCGTGGGCGACTATACGCCGTATGCCACGCTCGACCTTAAGCTGCGCTGGGCCGACCCGCGCTATGAGGTGTGGGTTCAGGGCAACAACGTCACCGACACGCACTACACCGACATCGGCGGCGTGCCTCAGCCCGGCATCTGGGTCACTGCCGGCCTCAAGTGGCACATTCTTTAGACCTTACCCTTCAGATCGTGATTCGTCATGGCGCAGACGCAGCTGTCGCTCCACACGTTGACGGCCGTCTCCACCATGTCGATCACGGTGTAGATGGGCAGGATGAGGCCCAGCACGGCAACATTGGCGCCCACGCCCGTCATCAGCGAGAAGGTGAGGAAGTAGCAGCCCATCGGCACGCCGGCGTTACCTACTGCCGAGATGATGCTCAGGAGGAACCACAGCGCCATCGTGCCCCACGTCAGCTCGATACCCGACTGCTGCATCACGAAGAGTGAGGTGATGAGGATGAAGGCGGCGCAGCCGTTCATGTTGATGGTGGTGCATATGGGCAGGATGAAGCGCGAGATCTTGGGGTTCACGCCCACGCGCTGTTCGGCCGACTGCACGGTGACGGGCAGGGTGGCTACGGAGCTCTTGGTGAAGAGCGCCGTGAGCACGGCGGGCATCATGCCGCCCATAACCTTCAGCGGGTTGAGTCTGCGCGAAAGCAGGAAGAGCGGCAGCACCACGAAGAACTGCAGCAGGTTGCTGCCCAGCACGACCAGCGTGTAGCGCCCCAGCGCCTCTGCGGCGATGCCGTCGCTCATCTGCACCACCAGCAGCGCGGTGAAGGCGCAGATGGCCAGCGGCAACGTGCGGATGAGGGCGCGGATGAGCGTCAGCAAGACGTCCAGCACGCCGCGCAGGAAGTTGACGACCGTCGTGCGGCCGTCTGAGGCGGGCATTGCGCTGAGTGCCAGACCCACCGCCGAGGCGATGAGCAGCAGCGAGAGCACGTCGCCGGCCAGGAAGGGGGCGATGAAGTTGTTGGGCACGATGCGCAGGATGTGCTCCGTGTAGCTGGGGTTTTGGCGCATGGCCATCACCTCGTCGCTGACGAACGACGACACGACGCCTTCGGGCAGCACGCCGGGTGCTATGGTGACGAAGAGCACGAGTCCGACGGCCGATGCGGCCGCTGTGGTGAGCAGGGTGTAGGTGATGGTGCGTCGGAACACGCGTCCGATGTCCTGCCCCTTGGTGATGGAGGCCAGCGTGGTGGTTATGGTGAGCACCAGCGTGGGCACGGCCAGGAATTGGAAGAGACGGGTGTAAACTGTGGCGATGAAGTCGAGCGTGGCGTTGAGCCAGTCCAGACTGAGCCATCCGAAGAGGGCGCCGATGACGAGCGCCAGGATCCATGTGTAAAACTGTTTCATAGTGGTATTCTGTACTGCAAAGATACGAAATTTAGTTTAGAGTTTAGGGTTTAGAGTATAGAGAATTTGTCCTAACTTTTAACTTGCGTGAGCATTTTCGAGACATGGGACCATTATTCCGTAAAAAAACATTATCTTTGCAGCGTGTTTTATGTGAAGTTTGAATTTAAACATGAAGTGGACAGTACTGTCTGACAACCGCACAAATGACAACCGGCTCGAAACGGAGCATGGCCTGTCCATCCTGTTAGAAACGGAGCATCATAGGATTCTGCTTGACACAGGAGCAAGTGATGTCTTTATCCCAGCATGGTGGACTATGTGTTTATTTCCCACGGACACAGCGACCATGCGGGAGGATTGAAGCATTTCGTGAAGATCAACGACAAGGCCAAAATCATCGTGTCGCCCGACGCCCTCAAAGGGAAGTTCTACTCCAAGCGCCAAGGCCTGCACAGCATCACGACAGAGTGGCCGGAGATCCCGTCAGAGCGATTGCTGACGATCGAACACAGCGAAAGCGTCGGCGACGACATCCTAATCTTAGCACACATACCTCATATCCATCCGATGCCGGAGGGTAATCAGCATCTCTTCGTAGAGAAGGCAGACGGCAGCTATGTGAACGATGACTTCCGTCACGAGCTGGCGCTATATACAGACGGTTTGCTTTTTACCGGCTGTGCCCACAACGGTTTGGAGAACATCCTTGCAGCATGTCCTTTCCCCGTGAATACCGTAGTGGGAGGATTCCATCTGCTCGACAATCATGAGAGTGAAGACAAACTGTCGGAGCTGGCCTGCAGACTGGCGGAGGCCTGCCCCCGGACGCAGTTCTACACCAGCCATTGCACGGGCGATGCCGTGTTTGCCGTCCTGCATCGCGTGATGGGTGACAAGATTCATGCTTTCTCGTGCGGAATAAATATAAAAGACAATGTCTCATAAAACTATTATCACAGCGCTGCTTGTCATGGCAGCATTCCTGACCGTCGCCTCCTGCACGAACAGGCCGTTTGCGAACTCAAAAAACATTGAATCCTGAATCCTGGATCTTGAATCCTGAATCCTGAATCCTGAATCTGTGATGACCATTCCTCAGAATATCATTGAAGAGCTTGTGGCGCAGGCTCGCGCCGAGGCGCCCGACGAGTCGTGCGGCTACCTCCTGGGCCGTCCGGCCTCCGCCATTGCCGATGCTCTCGTCACCGAAAACTATCCGATGGAGAACATCGACCACAGCCCGGAGCATTTCTCCTTTGCCCCGCGCGACCAGTTTGCCGCTCTGCGCTATGCCCGTGAGCGCGGGCTGAAGATTTTGGCCAACTGGCACAGCCATCCGGCGTCTCCCTCGCGTCCTTCTCAGGAGGACCTCCGCCTGGCCAACGATCCCTCCATCCGCTACGCCATCCTCTCTCTGCAGGACGACCGCCCGGTGCTCAACTCCTTCCGCATCCTCTCCGGCCAAGTCGTCGACACGGAGCATCATCTGTGAGGTGTTCGCAAGCCCAAAAAAGGCCACCGACGCTTTCGCGCCAGCGGCCTTTTGGCTTTTCGTTTTTGGCTCTTAGTTCTTACCTCTTACCTCTTACCTCTTACTTCTTACATCAGACCTCATCACTCCCAATCGTCCCAATCCACACCGACGACTTGGCGAGCGCGGACGGGTTCGTCTGGTTTGCCCTCGTCGCTGCCGCCTCCACGCAACCCGGCGTTGTTTGGGAAGCTGTCCTGAAGCAGGTTGCTCTCAATCTTGATCTCTACCACCTCGCAGGCGGGCTGAATATATTTCTTTTTCATAATAGTTAGCGTTATCGTTACTGAACCACTTTCTTGCCATTCTTGATGACAATGCCTTTGTAGCTGGCATCGACCTTCTGACCGCTGAGGTTGTAGATGACATCATCAGATTCTTCACTCTTCACTCTTCGTTCTTCACTCTCGACGACAATCGTCGGCGAGTCTTCTCCGAGGTTCATCACGATGTTGCGGGCGGCCTGCGGATTCTCGCCAAGCTCCACGTGGAAGTAAGCACGGAACGATTTGATGTTCTTGTTGGCCGAGGGCCAGTAGAGCTTGTTACCGGCGCCGAGGTAGAGGTTGCTGGCATCGCCGCCATCAAGATTTACGGGGCTGTAGTTGCCACGGAACTCCACGTTGTGGTCATAGCTGATCACCTTGCGTTCTGCGGGGTCTTCATTGCTGACGGTGACGCCGGTGAACACAGGGTCAGTGATGTCATAGTCAGTCGGATTATCGTCGTAGTCTGCAGCCTTATCCCACTTCACCAGATAGGGCACGCCGGCCTCTATCTTGTTGGCGTCCACGAAGTAGAGCGTGAGCGTGCCGGTAGAGGCGTCGTAGCCGGTGCCGCTGCTCTCGCTGTTGGCGAGCGCCTTCACCGTGGCGCCTTCGAGCGGCGTGCCGTCGAACTCATGACCCCTTGCTGCCTCCTCGTTGCCGAGATCAAACGGTAGCGTGAGGGTGTTCCAGTCGCCGTCCTTGTAGAGCGTGCGGCCGGAAAGTGCTACGGCGATGGCCTTGCCGTCGTTGTCGGCGATGGCTGTGCTATTATTGGCATTGTCCCTCAGCCGCAGGACCGGCTGCATCGTCTTGCCGGCGATGTAGGATATCTGTTCGTTGTTCAGCGTGCCTTGATAGTCTTTAGTGCCGTCGGTGTAATAGAGTGGAGCTTTAATCTTGACTGTGCCATAGTAACTGCTGGCCATTACCGTGCCACCGGCAAGGGTGGTGGTGCCGCCAAAGGTGTAGATGCCATAGCCGTTTTCACCGCCCGTGGCTGTCACGTTACCGCCATTGATGGTGATGCCGTTGTAAGTGGCGTAGATGCCATGGCCGTTTTTGCCTCCTATGGCTGTCACGTTTCCGCCTTTGATAGTGAAGTTGATGGCATCAATGCCATGGTAGTTTTCACCGCCAGTGGCTGTCACGTTACCGCCGTTGATAGTGAAGTTGCTGGCATCAATACCATGACCATTTTCACCGCCAATGGCTGTCACGTTCCCGCCGTTGATAGTGATGATGCCGCAGTCGATGCCTGTATGTTTTTTACCGCCAGTGGCTGTCACACTACCGCCGTTGATGATTAAATCGTGGTCGCCAGTGCCGATGCCATAGTTGCTTTCGCTGAAGGCAACGAGCTGCCCTGTGCCTTCGCTTTGGCCATATATATATAGATAGTAGGATTGGACAGTATTTTCTGTGCTGCTGTTAGCGGTAAGCCTTGCGCCGTCCGCTAAGATAAGGTGGGTGAAGCCATTATAGAAATGCAAATGGTCGAGGTTGACCTCACCTTCCACAACGTACCAGTTGGTGGCTTGATCAGTGCCGTACTCGGTTTGCGATTCGTTGATGAGTATGGCCGTCACCTGCTGTTCCGCGCCGTTGGCGTCGATGTAGGAGACTTCACGCGACGCCGCCCACTGCGCATAGAGGGGGACGGTGGCGTTGTTCTCGGAGGTGAAGTTTCTGTAATACGCAGTAGTGTTGTACCACTCGCCGCTGCCGTCAGCCGCCGCGTTCCATCCGACAAAGGTGTAGCCCTCTCGGGAGAAGGCGTTGGCGCTGAGCTGCTGATATTGACCGTAGATAAAGTCCTGATCGTCCATCGTGCCCGTGCCGCCGTTGGCCTCATAGTGGACTTTGTAGGTGTTGATGGCCCACTGCGCATAGAGGGTGACGGTGGCGCCGTCGGTCGCCGTGACGTTCGGCGTCTGCTGTCCGTCGGCGTAGCCGGTACCGCTGCCGTCAGCCGCCGTGTTCCATCCGGTGAAGTGGTAGCATGTGGGGGCTGTGAAGCTGTTGGAGCTGAGTGCCTGCCCGGCGTCGTCGTAGGTGAAGTCCTGATCCGCCATCTCACCGCTGCCGCCGTTGGCCTCATAGCTGACGCTGTAGTGGTGCGCCGTCCATGCGGCATTGAAGCTGATGGCCTTGCGTGTGGCAGCGTCGCCGCGAACGATATTCATGGGCAGCACGGCCGCTGTGGGGTTGGGATGCAGGGCGTCAGTATAGGTCACGGCGCCGATGTCGTAGCCGGTGCGTGTGGGCGCTACAATATTGAAGGTGTTGGTCGTCATGCTGTACGTTGCGGGGTTGGGGTTCGTGAGGCCCTCCACCTCGTTGAAGCTGATGGCATAGGGACGCGGCGCATCGGCGTAGGTCACGGTGAGCCTTGCGAAGGTCTGCGTGGTGGTGATGTGTGCGTCGAAGGTGCGGTAGTTATCGAGGGCGTCGGTCTGCGTCACCATATCCACGTCGGCGTCCATCTGGGCGCCAGCGCCGGTCCAGGGTGAAGCCTGGCCGATGAGTGGATCACCGTCGGCGGTCGCCAGCCTGACGTGCGTCACGTAGTAGTGCGAACTGCTGAGGATGAGATGCGTGTTGTCATCGCCCTGAAAGTTGAGCCAGAAGCTGTTGAAGCCAACGAACGTCATACGCCCCGCATCCCTGCTGTACGTGAGTTGCAGGCCATCGTCGAGCTGCACTGTGAAGCCCGTGGTATTCGTGAGGTCCGGGATAATCGCTTCCTTCGTGCCGGTGCTGTAGTTGAAGCTGGTGCCAGAGCGCGTGAAGGTGAGCTTCCACCGGCTTGTGTATTGGCTTTGCTCCGCCAGGAAGGTGTACGTCACGGTTCTCTCCGCAGCCCATGCCGTCGCTGCGCACAGAACGACGACGAGCGTCAGGAAAAACTTTTTCATAGGAGTTTTTGATGTTTTTCGATGAATAAGGTATGTTCAAATATCACAATCCAGGCACAAAATTACGAAAAATAGTTTAGAGTTTAGAGCATAGAGGTTAGAGAATGATGTTTTTCTGCATATTTTTTTCGTTAGAAAGCAGTTACAGGCATAAAAAAAAGCCGCCAACGCTTTCGCTCCAGCGGCCATTTTCTTGTTTCAGGTTTCAGACATCAGCCCTCAGCCTTCTTACTTCTTTCCTTAACCTTGCCGTCATCGGCGAAATCATAGAAGACATTCACGAGGTGGGAAGCTCTGGTTTCTTGTTACTGGGATACATTCAGTTGATCTTCACGGTAACTTGGGCGGGAAACATATACGACGGGTCGTTTCTTTCGTAGAGGGTGCTGCGCATCGTGCTCAGTCGGCGCTCCACTTTGCCTCGAAAGAGCGTCTTGCCTTGAAAGGTGACGGTAACAGGTTCGTCCAGGTTCAGCATTGTGTCGTTGAGCGAAAGGGTCAGCTGCGAGTAGTCGCAGCGTGTCAGCGCAATGGTGTTGTCCTTGATGTCGGCCCGGACTTCCTTGCCGGGTGCGAGTTCTCCGGCAGGCACGGTCAGCCAGTAGAAATGGGGGCGAGTCACCTCCTCCTGTCGCCACACAATGCGTTTGGGATAAGGGTCGCGCCTGTATTTTGCCATCCAGCTGACGGCTACCGTATCCTCCCGATTCATATCGTGCCCCTTGCCCTTGAGGATATGACCTTCGTGGATATAGCCCTCAGGGTCGGTATGCTGCAGCGAATCCATCTCCGCGATGCGCTCCCGGCAGCGTATGTTGCGATCGTAGGCCGCATCCAGTTCGCCGCACCAGATCATGAAGGGCGTGTTGCGCAGGTTGACCAGCGACACTTCGCCCGGATGCCCGGCCATCATGGAGGCCGCGGCCCAGTGGTCGGCCATGCGCGGCGCCATACGCCAGACGCCGTCGCCGCCGGCCGAATAGCCCATGATGTACACCTTGTCGGGATTCACGTCGCAGAAGGCCACCATCATCATCACGATTTGCTTGTAGAAGGCATCGTCCTCCGGACGGAAGTGCATGTCCCAGGTGTCGGTGATGCCCCTCGGACAGAGGTAGACGGCGTTATAGGGCCGGTAGAGCCCCTGATGCCCCATCCACTGTATGTCGTTGATCTTGGAGGGGGCGCCTCCTCCGCCGTGCAGCGAGATGTAGAGGGCATAGCCGTCTGCGGGCTTCTCGCCGAGTATGCTCCAATGCAGTATCATGAAATAGGGGTCGTCCGTCAGTATCCTGTTCTTATAAAATTCGTCATAGGCGGTGCGCACCGAGTCTTTCCATTGCGCCGTCAGGTCCTTCCCCAATCCGGCCACTTCGTCTGCTGTCAGCGTCCGGTCTGTTTGCGCGCTGAGTGTGGATGTTGCCGTCATCCACATCAGCATGAGCGTCATGATATTAATCTTCATTGATTTTCGGAATCACGGATGCAAAGGTACGACATTTTCTTTTATCTATCAACAAAATAGGGGCAAATTTTGCCCGATATTTTTGACCTGTGTTAATAAGACCGAAGATTTTTCTGCTCAATTACCACCATTTAAGCATATAATAATGATAATAAATAACCTAAAAATGAAAAAAGTTGTAACTTTGTGGCGGTTAAACCTAAAAACCAACCAATAAATCATTATGAAAAAAGCTTTCACTTTCATGCTCGTCTTTATGTTGGCGAGCACATCCTTCGCAAAAAAGAATCCTCTCGTAGGTGTATGGCAACAGGTGCGCCAAGTCGAAAACGGCTTTGTGACCCTCGGCCCCGGTGGTAAGGTGTTCCTTCCCGACGGCCGCCTGTTCGGCTACTCTCTTTATCCCTCCGATTTCGAGCACTACGAGGAATATAACTTCGAGCCCTGGTTGTTTGCCGACTATGAGGTGACCTCCGACAGTACCTACACCGAGCAAATCTCCCTGCACAACGACAAGGGTTGGGAAACGACCCTCAATTTCACCTACAAGCTCCTCAATAGCCGCACGCTGTATGCCTTCTACGAGCACACCAACTCCGACGGCACGAAACAGGTAATCCATGATCTGTGGATTAAGGCCGTTTACGACAAGAAGACAGAGAAGATGATCTTCAAGAAGGTGGACGCCAATTGGAACGAGTACTTCGAGAAGGCTAAGAAGCAGTACGGCCGCGAGTAAGCTTCAAAATCCTGAACACAAGAATGGCCGCCGGATTACTCCGACGGCCATTCTTGTATCTTTTTCCGAAACGCCCAGCAGGAAGATGCTGAGGCACTCTCTAAACTCTTCCCCCTTACTTCTTACTTCTTTTTCGCTTTCTTCATGTAGCGGCGATAGGCGTCCACCATCTCCTGGCGGCGTTCCGGAGTGACGCTGATCAGGATCGTGTTGTGGTCTTCCTGAGGCTCTACCTTCCCGACTTTTTCCGTGAACTTGAAACTGCCGTACACCCCGCCGTTCACATCGTCATAGACTTTACCGTCTTCACCGTAGAACAGGAGAGGCTGGGACGGGCCCTCTGTGTCATCCAAACCGCCCAACCATCTCAAAAGAAAAGGCTGCTCGATATTCCAGTCTTTCATGGAAATCGCGATATATTTCTTGCCGTCTATGGTGATCTCCGGAAGTTTGTCGCCGAACAGTTTTTTGTATTCAGCCATTACTAGTTCGAACAGATAGGCGGTCATCATATCCATATACTCGATACCGGGTATGTTGTTTTTGCTAACCCGCTGACGCATATCCATCATGTAGTTTAACGACTTCCACGGTTCATGTAAGGGCATGGTCAAGAGTATACCAAACGTCTCGATGCTCAACATCGCAAACACGTTGAACGCCCTGCCGTTTCTATCCGCGCGCAGCAGTTCATCGACGTAGAACAGGCCCTTTTTCGGATCCTTTTTGACGGCAGGCTGACTCACCAGCACGGTGACGGTTTCGGCGAGTACAGAATCGGGCAGTTCCTGGTTGTGGTCAACCGCACAGCGGTAGATGCGATCATAGTATCTAACGGCTCGCGACGCATTATGGAATCCGCTGCTCTTGTCGATCAGGATGCGGCCCACTTCCAGTTGAGCCTTCCAGTCATCCTGATGCTCGTCGGCGTAATTCGACAATCGCAGATATCGCTCAGACGAAGTCTCTTCCTCTGCCGTCTGGGCGTTCACCACGCCTGCGGCGCAGCACAAGAGGGCTGCGAGGATCGTCAATGTTTTTTTCATCGTGGTTTATTCGTTTGTTTTACGGTATGAGATACTTCTTACCCTCACGGATATAGACACCCTTCTTGTTGGGCTTGCCGGAGAGCCTGCGGCCGGAGAGGTCGTACCACACATCATCCATTGAACATTGACCATTGACCATTGAACCCTGAACTTCTTCTATGCCTTCGGGGGCGACGGTGAAGGGCACGATGCCGAAAACAAAGTAGTTTCGCGGGTCGTTGCTCCGGAAGTCTCTGGCAATCTGCACTTCTGACATATACTCGCCCGCCGTCAGCGGCTCGGGCAGGAACAGGAAGGCGTCGGACTTCTCTCCGGCGGCCACCTCAAAGGGGCAGTATATCGTGGGCAGGCCGGTAATCGTCACGGGCTCCCAATTGCCCGAGGTGTTCTTGTGGAAGAGGTTGGTCACCAGGAAGGCGTCGTAGTTCATAGGCGTGCCGTTGTCCACACCGACGCGGAGGCGATATTCGGGTTGGTCATACTCGTCTTTCACCTCCTGATACTCTGCTCCGGTGCATAAGAACTCCAGCTCGCCGAAACTGAGACACTTGTGGCCGATATAACCCTGTGCCTGACGGATGTCGTCCAGTGAAAGACCCGCCTCGTCGTCGCCGCCATTTGTCAGCAGGACCACGTAGTCGCCGGCCTGAGGCACGAAGACATTGAAGTTAACGTCCGCCGTGCCGCCGGCCTCAATCATGAGGCCTGTAAGGGAGGCGGGTGTGTGGGCTTGCAGTATGCCGTCCTTCAGAAGATAAGCGACGCACTCAACGTGGCCGATATAGTCATCGCTGCCGGCATTGCTGACCGTGGCGGTGAGCCTGTCGGCGAGGTCGCGCTGATGCGGTCCTTCCACCTTGATGTCCTCATCGCCGGCAGAGAGCAGCGGCAGCGGGTGAACGGTCAGCTGCGTCAGCCCCCCCGTCGCGCTGATGTCCACCTCGATGTAGTTGTTGGGACCGAAAACGGGTTCCCACGGAGCACCGATGACATTCAGCCTGCTGACGAACACATATTGGTGCCGTCCGGGAGTGAGACCGCTGAAGATGTAGGGAGCGTTCTCATTGGTGATCGTAAAGTTTATCAAGCCAGACGAGCCGCCCGACACGAACGATGCGGTGGAGAATCCCGGTATTTCGATATCATCCCGCAATACGAATTTGGTGGGGTCGGGCGTACCGTCCTCCTTACGCTCCGCGATGCCGACGGAGAAGGTGCCGGACTTGTAGGACTGGTTGACCATCACGAAACGGTGCCAGGTGGCGCCGTCCGTTGTATCCCACGTCCGTCCGAAGAGGTGGCGGTAGAACGGCTGTGAAGGATTCCGGCGCGGCTGGAATCCGATGAGGGCACTCTGGTCTCTGTTGTAGCCGTCGGTGGTGGAGCTGGCGCCCGAACCCGAGCCGTTGGCATTGAGCAGGCTTATCTTGTAGAAGCCGTCGCTGTTGCCGCTCCAGCCCCAGTTCACGTGGTAGTAGCCTTCGCCGCTCTCCGCCTCGTAGCCGTCGATGACGAAAGCGTGGCCGCCGCCGGTGGAATATGCCGTATAGATCAGGGGGCGGCCGCTTTGCAACTCGCCGTAGATGAGGTCGTCCCATCCGCTGACGGTGTAGCCGGTTGCTCTGGCGGTATACTGCTCGGGATCGTAGCCGAAGCGGTTGACCAGGATGTCAATGTCATAGAAAAAGCCATCGGAGCCCTGGGGCGAATAGCTCATCTGCAGCGACTGTCCGCAGTAGCGCATCAGCTCGGCTACGGCGCTCTTCTGTGCATCAGTGGTGACGGTCGAAGTGTAGTTGTCCACCATGTTGTCCCAATCGAATTGCGTCACGGGGAGAGCCGGAATCTGGGTGCCGTTGGCCATCGTGTAGGCCGGCAGCGTGCCGCTGGTGGGGTCCTGCGGCCAACGGTGGTAGCGCATCACCTGCGCCAGCGCCGTAGCCATGCAGCCGGTGAGACTCACCTGTCCTGAGACTACGGGGCAGTAGGCGTTGTAGGGGAAGTTCTGGTCCCACTTGCTCGTCAGCATGGGGTCAATTCTGTCGTGGACCGCCACGCGTGCGGGACGTGCATCGAGGCTGCTGAGGCGGGCAATGCTCTCAGCCGTCGTCTCGAGCCACCACTGCAGGCCGTCGGGAGCGTCGGTCTCGCTGTAGCTGCCCTCGGCGGCATAGCCCAGCACGAGGTTGTCGCCCACGCAGTCGTCGCCGCTCACTACGACGAAGCCCCGTGAGGCGTCGGCGTTGAACACGTAGTAGGCCGGAGCGTCGCCGGAGGGAGCCACGCGTCCGCCGCGCTCAAGCGTTGCTGCGTTGTCCGTCAGTGTGGCGCCCTGCGCCTGAAGGAACCTGGCCGCAGCCTCACGGGCCGCAGCGGGAGAAACGACCTCCGCCATCGCCGCCGTCGCAAAGCAAAGGAGGACGACGAGCGTCAAAAAGGACTTCTTCATAGCCATTGATATTCTTAAAGGTAGGTTAAAAATGTGTTTTTTTCGTTCAACTTTAACAATCCGACCGCAAAATTATGGCATTTTTAGCATATTATAAACAAAACGGCACATTTTTTTGTTATTTGTGCATTATTTTTGTCGTGAATTTGACGCGAAAACTTTAAAATGTGTAACTTTGCGTCACGGAATTACTGAAAAATGCTATGAAAAAGACCTTGATGATTCTTGCAGCCGTCCTTTGCTGCGCAACAGCCACTATGGCACAGATGACCCAGGAACAGGCCTTGAAAGAGGCAGAAGAAAAGGCCAGGCTGGCCGACAAGCACCCGGAGAACGGCAAGATGAATCTCCAGGCCGCATTGGCGTACTTTAACAGTGAATTGGGCGAGCAAAAGGATTTGGATCGTGCGTTGAGCTATGCCGTGCGTGCGCTTAAAATTGCGCAGGAGCACCCCGCCCCCCAGGACACGCTGAAGGGGCTCAGCTGCCTCGCCATCGGAATGATGTATTTTCAGAAGCAGAGCTACGAGAATGCCCTTGACTATATGGACATGGCCATGGACGGCTTTCAGGAGGAACTGGGACGTTACGACCCCGTGACCATCGGCACCAAACTGATGTACGGCTTTTATATGATGGGGGCGAACCCCACGCGTGCCTACATGAGGGCTTCAGAGGCCTTCATGGACAATGCGCTCGCTCCGAAGGACAAACGCATTAAGAACATCGATTTGGCCAACATCGCGCTGGAGATGGCTCTGGAGAGAAACCTTGTTGAGCAAACCCAATACTTCCGCTATGCCTTGCCGCAGTTTTTCAAGGATGGCAAGAAGTACTTCATCGTGCAGACCCCATACTGGAACATGGAGCGTCCGCTGGTAGGCTGGCAAGCGGCGAGAGAACTGGCTACCGAGGAGGAAAAGGCCCAATTGAAAGACGAGGTCATCATCTGCGACGAACAGGGTAACTTTTCGATCCTGACAAAAGAAGACCAAGATGACCGCATGATGTACTTCAACTTCACCCACAAACTGAAGAATCCATGCTTTTTGGAGTACAAGGACGACGATGCCCGCATCTTCTTCTTCAATCCGAAAGCCCACAGCGAGCTCCTCGCCAAATTCCGTGCCTTCAAGGCCACGTTAAAGTAAGAGGTAAGAGGTCTGACACATCAGACATCTTAGTTCTTAGCAGCCGGATTCTTCTCATATTTCTTTTTCCAGTACGCCGCTTTCTTGGGGTCCTTTGTCACCTCCTGGCCTTTTTCGTACATCTGGCTGAGCAAGAGCTGCGCACGGGGCACGCCGTTTTTGGCGGCTTGTTCTATCCAATACACGCCCTTCCTGATGTCTTCGGCGTCGGTGCTCTCAAGACAGAGCATGCCGAGAGCGAGCTGTCCCGCAGCGTTGCCCTGCTGCGACGCCCTCTCCAGCCAGGCAACGCCCTGCTTCTCGTCTTCTTCCACCACCATGCCCTCAAGATAGAACAAGGCCAAAGAGACCTGTGCCTCTGCCAAGCCCTGATTGGCTGCCTTTTCCAACAGGGCGAACGATTTGCTCTCGTCCTTAGGCACTCCCTGGCCCAGAAGATACATCGCGCCGAGGATGCCCTGTGCCTCAGCATCGCCCTGATCTGCGGCTTTTTCATACCAGTACACGGCTTTTGTGGAGTCCCGGGCCACGCCCAAGCCATAAATATACGCATTGCCAAGCATACATTGGGCGCGGGCATCCCCTTTGGCCGCCTTTTTGGAATTGGTCTGAAAAATTTTTGCGGCTTTCTTTTCGCTGATTTGGGCCGGTTGGGCCGTCACACTTGTGGCCACACACAGTGCGGTCAGCAATGATATAATCAGGTTTTTCATAATTTATAATTCATCAGTTGGGAAAAGTGGGAAACTTCTTATTTTTTTTATTTTTTGCTGTCTAATTCCTTTTTCGTCAGGCAAAGATACTATTTTTTCATCTTTTACATCTCATATTCATTAATTTTTGTTACCTTTGATGTGAAAAACAGTAAAATAACCTTTAAAAGGACACCACGGGGCACTGTTCTGCCTTTAGCGTCACCAGGCAGGCGACCATGATCACACAGAAGGCGGTTGTTGATGCCTTGTCTGCTGATTTCAAAGAAAACCTAAAAACCGTTTGCAGTTGGTAGCAACGCCCCACCGGAGCAATCCGGCAGGCATTTTATCGCAATATATTGGGATTTTTGGTGAGAAAAAAGGGAATGAGATACAAAATTGCACAAAAATCGCATTATATTGGGATTATTTATGGTTGTTGGCGTGATTTTTTCTATATTTGCAGCGAAAATCGCAATATATTGGGATTATGACACTGCAGGAAATAGGAAACACCATCAGGGAGAGGCGAAAGAAGCTCGACATCAACCAACAGACATTGGCTGGTCTGGCCAACGTTGCCGTCAACACCGTAGTGGCCATAGAGCGCGGTGAAGGGAATCCCCAGATGTCCACACTGCTGACACTGCTGGATATCCTGGGGCTGCAATTGGATATCAACATCAAGCGACTGGAGTATGAGACAATGTAAAGTGTACGTCCACGACAGAGAAGCCGGGCTGCTTCAGGAAACAGACACCGGAGAATACGTGTTCACCTACGACAGGGATTATCACGGCGAGCCGATATGCCTGGCCATGCCCGTGAGGGAGCTGCCCTACAGCTCGGACAGCCTTTTCCCCTATTTCTCCAATCTGCTGTCGGAAGGCGCCAACAGACAGCTGCAATCCACCTTGCTGCACATCGATGAAAACGACGATTTCGGCATCATGCTGGCTACGGCGCAGCACGACACCATAGGCGCAGTCACCGTGAAACCTATAGCATCATGACAGAGCTCCATGTTTGCCCGTCCACGCTGAAGGAGGGCTTTGAGACTTATTCCCCCGCAGCCCGACGGCTGCTGTTCGACGGGAAGGAGGTGTCGCACATATTGGACTTCGACAGCCCCAACAGCGAAAGTGCCGACAACGAATCCTACAGAGAGAGCGTGGGACGCATCTCGCTCTCGGGCGTGCAACCCAAAGCCAGCCTGGTGGTGGACGGCGGGGGACACCTGGTGAAGCCAGCGGAAGGGGAGCGCGGCACCTACATCCTGAAACCGGCGCCGACATCGTATGCCCTGACAGAGCGCAAGCACTGTCCCGCCAACGAACATCTGACCATGCAGCTGGCAGCGCAGGAGTATCGCATCGAGACGGCAGCCAACGCTATGTGCTTTTTCCGCGACGGCGAGGCAGCCTATCTGTGCCGTCGTTTCGATGTGGGGCCCGGGGGGCAGAAATACAGCCAGGAGGACTTTGCCTCCATCGCAGGGCTGAACAAAGCCAACGGGGGCAGCGACTTCAAATACGCCAACCTGAGCTACGAGGAGTGCGCCGGCATCATCAGGGAATACGTCAAGGCTTCGCCGGTGGACATCCTGAAGTTTTTCCGCATTGTGGTGTTCAACTACCTGAGCCTTAATGACGATGCTCACCTCAAGAACTTCTCGCTCATCAACAGGGGCGACGGAGAATATCGGCTGACGCCGGCCTACGACCTCATCAACACCAGCCTGCATCTGCACATGCCCCGCATCTTCGCTCTGGACAAAGGCCTGTTCAAAGAGGGGATGCAGCAGTCGGACACCAGGGGCATCGGACGTCGCGACTTTGAGGAGTTCGGTCGCCGGATAGGTCTGTCGGAGAGGCTGATAAAAAGCGAGATAGATTTCTTTGCTGCAGAGAGGCCTTCGGTCAAAGAACTGATCGACCGCTCGTTTCTTCCGGACGGCCTCAGGCGGAGCTATTGGCTCTCGTTTGACTACAGACGCAAGACGCTGACGTTTTAGTTTTGCGTATGATGCCACACCCGGCTATGTTTCTGTGCTTTCAGTGCTTTCAGTGTGAGATTTTAAAGATCTGCGGACGATGTTCGCGTGAAAAATGCTCACGCAAACAATGCAAGCAAACAAACAAAAAAGGCGTTTTTTTTCTCGTCAACGGTAAGATTTTTGTTCAATAAATTTGGCTGTTTCAAATTAAATCCTTATCTTTGCACCCGATTCATGGTGTACAGCCTTATGGATTATGGTCATTTTATTTTTTTCCAGCCGCTCTGCTCGTGATGGGTAGGGCGGTTTTTCGTTGCTGTACCGATAAGATAGGATGACTTGCCGACGACTACATCTGCGTCAGCATGGCGTGTACCCGGGGTGTGATGACCTCGCGCTCGATGCGCTCCACTTCCCGACGGACGTGCAGCGAGTTGCAAAGCCTGTGGATGGAAAACGGCTGCATCGGGCTCTCCGTCGCTCGTTTGTCCTCGATGCGCCAACGCAGTTCGTAGGCTGCGCCGAAGTCCGTATATTCGCGCAGCACCATCACCTTGTTTTCGGGGTGATGGGGGGTGCAAAAAACGGCCTCTTTAGCCCAGCGTCGCAGGTAAATGTCAAGCAGGTCGGCGTCGTACATGTTTATTTTTTTCGCTTGTCAGGCGCAAAGATACGAAATTTAATTGAAAATTGACAATTGACAGGTGATTTTTTTTTCTGTTGAGGCAAAAAAAAGCCCCGCCGGAGCAATCCGGCAGGGCCATTTTTAATTTTTCATTTTTAATTTTTCATTACTAAAGTTTGTAGTTTCAAATATTTGTCATATCTTTGCGGCGTCATCCATACAGATTGCATCATGAGCAAGGCATATAAAGACTATCAGGACAAGCCTCTCCAGGCATCAGAGTCCACGGGAACCTACGGCGTTCGGACGGACACTCCAAGTGTTCCGCTCCAACAGGACTCGACCCGCGACCGTATCTTGGCCAGCACGATGTCTGTTGATGAGTATTTCAACGAACTGATATCTTTGGTGCGCCAGGATTATGCGAATCCCACAATCGCAAGTGGCTGTATGTTTACCACATAGATGGCGATTTTGTTGTCGTTGACAGAATCTTGCCTGTTAAGATGAACAAGGGTTAAACTTTTTACATTAGCCAACAGACTTCAGCCCACAGCCGTTGCCATCAAACATAAACACTTGGCTGTTTTTATTGTTTTTTTTGAAATACACCCGACGATGTTTTCGAGATATATAAAACACTGAAGGAGTAGTTCGGTATAAAGTTCGGTATAAACAACAAGATGCTGGAGTAATAAGCAGGCAAGGCAGCAGAAAGAGCGGTTCTTGGGTAATCAACAAAAAAAACCGCTCTACGCCTGATGAAGATAGAGCGGCCCCAAATTACTTTGGTGCAATGCCGATTTGAATTTTCGGGTGCAAAGATGGCATTGCTGGGATATTTTGGTCTATGAGGGTGTTTTTGCAAAAAACCGCTCTACTTTCACAAGCGGAGCGGCCAATTCTTTTTCGAAGTTTAACCCCAATGTGCGTATTCGCACTTGGTAAGTGCAAAGGTAAAACAAAAAAATGGAATAACCTTAAATTGTCAATTTTCAATTTTCAATTATCAATTAAATTTCGTATATTTGGGGCGAGATTAGTGTAATATAACCCTAAAAGGATAGCATAAAAGGCCGAAAGACAGAAAAGAAGAGGCATGAAAGAAATAGAAAGATATTCAGACTTCGACGAATACATCCGACAGGGTGAACCGCAAGAACAGGAAAGAGGCAGAGCGTGGCAGACAGCCATCGGACTGCAGGAGGT
>CACZUX010000041.1 GCA_902784475.1 uncultured Bacteroidales bacterium
AATACGGAAACACAGCTGTTGGTGGTTCCGAGGTCAATTCCGATAATCTTGCTCATATTCTTTTTAGTTTAATAGTTTAAGCGTTTAATAGTTTAAAGATCTAGTCGGGCTAGTTGAACTAGTCGTACTAGCAACTCTTCGTTCTAGACAACAGCAAAGCCCATGCCAAAAAGGAGGCACGGGCTTTGTGTCAGTAAAAAGGTGTCAGAATGTCAGTCTCTACTCACCTATGGCGGGGGCACCCTTAATAGCTTCTGCAATCTTGGCAGAAATTTCGTCGGCCATTTCGGGATTGTCTTTCATCAATTGCTTAACAGCATCGCGTCCCTGAGCCAGCCTGACGCCACCGTAGGAGAACCAACTGCCACTCTTTTCAATGATTTTGTAGGCCACACCCAAGTCAACAATCTCAGCTGCACGGGAAATACCTTCGCCAAAGGTAATCTCAAACTCAGCTTTGCGGAATGGGGGCGCCACCTTGTTCTTCACCACCTTGACCTTGACCAGGTTACCTACTACTTCGTCACCATCCTTGATGGCAGTCGATTTACGGATGTCGAGGCGCACCGAGGCATAAAACTTCAGAGCATTACCGCCCGTTGTCGTCTCGGGATTGCCGAACATAACGCCAATCTTCTCACGCAACTGGTTGATGAAAATGCAACAGGTCTTGCTCTTGGCGATGGTGGAAGTGAGTTTGCGTAGCGCCTGGCTCATGAGACGCGCCTGCAGACCGACCTTGTTGTCGCCCATGTCGCCCTCAATCTCTGCCTTGGGCGTGAGCGCTGCAACGGAGTCGATGATGACGATGTCCACCGCAGCGGAAGCAATCAACTGCTGCGCGATGGCCAAGGCCTGTTCGCCGTTGTCGGGCTGCGACATGAGGAGGTTGTCGGTGTCCACACCCAGCTTCTTGGCATAGAAGGGGTCGAAGGCGTGCTCCGCGTCGATGAACGCCGCAATGCCGCCGGCTTTCTGAGCCTCGGCGATGGCGTGGATGGCCAGCGTGGTCTTGCCGGACGACTCGGGACCAAAGATCTCGATGATGCGACCTCTGGGGAAACCGCCCACACCTAGCGCGGCGTCCAAACCGATGCTGCCTGTGGGGATTACCTCGACAGGTTCCACGGCCTGCTCGCCGAGCTTCATGATGGACCCCTTGCCGAAGTCCTTTTCTATCTTACTCAGAGCCGACTGAAGTGCCTTGAGCCTGTCGTCTCTGGAATCCATTTGTTGTTTCTCTACCATAATATAATGATGTATGTGTGTAACTTTTAATTTTTAATTTTTCACTTTTAATTTTTCATTTTTAATTGGCCTCAAAGCTCCAGGTCAATATCGAAAAGCTCGTGCCAAGGAAGACCCTGCAGGTTGAGCTGCTCCATGAAGGGATCGGGATCAAACTCCTCCACGTTGTGCACGCCGGGCTTGGCCCACTTGCCCGTGAGGAACATCATGGCGCCAATCATCGCCGGCACGCCGGTGGTGTAGCTGACGCCCTGCATGCCAGTCTCGCGATAGGCGGCCTCGTGGGAGCAGTTGTTGTAGACGTAGTAGGTGTGCTCCTGCCCGTCCTTCTGACCGCGGATGCGGCAGCCGATGGAGGTCTCGCCCTCGTAGTTCTCACCCAGATCCTGAGGATTGGGCAAGACGGCCTTGAGGAACTGCAACGGCACAATCTTCACTTTGGCCACACCGGTGGCGTCGGCCAAAGGAGCCTCATAGACCACCTCGTCGATGCGCGACATGCCGATGTTCTGAATCACGTCGAGATACGTGAGATACTGCTGGCCGAAGGTCATCCAGAAGCGGGCGCGCTTGATGGTGGGATAGTTGATGACCAGACTCTCGATCTCCTCGTGGTGGAGCAGATACGACTCGCGCGGACCGATATTGGGATAATTCAGGGGCTTGTGGATCTCCATGGGCTCGGTCTCAATGTAGCGGCCGTTCTCCCAATAGAGGCCCTTCTGCGTGATCTCGCGGATATTGATCTCGGGATTGAAGTTGGTGGCGAAGGCCTTGTGGTGGTTGCCGGCATTGCAGTCCACGATGTCGAGATACTCGATGGCGTCGAAATGATGCTTGGCGGCGTAGGCCGTGAAGACCGACGTCACACCCGGGTCGAAGCCGCAGCCGAGGATGGCCGTGAGGCCGGCCTTCTCGAAACGCTCGCGATAGGCCCACTGCCAGGAGTACTCGAAATGGGCCTCGTCCTTGGGCTCGTAGTTGGCGGTGTCCATGTAGTTGCAGCCGCACTCGAGGCAGGCGTCCATGATGGTGAGGTCCTGATAGGGCAAGGCCAAGTTGATAACCAGCACGGGTTTCCAGCTGTGCAGCAGCTCCACCAGAGCGGGCACGCTGTCGGCGTCCACCTGGGCCGTCTGCACGTTGGTGCCGTATTTCTCGTTGAGCACCTTGGCCAGAGCGTCGCACTTGCTCTTGGTGCGAGAGGCGATCATCACCTCGGTGAAGACGTCCCTGTTCTGGCATACCTTGTGGGCACACACGGTGGCAACACCGCCGGCGCCTATGATAAGAATTCTACTCACGTCGCTAAAAATATTCTTTATTTAATGTATATGCGATAGTCTTTCACACTCTCGGGAGCGCCCTGCTCTGCGCGCGGCAGATACTCCAGCGCGGTGACGGTGTGCACGCCGCCCAGGTCGATATAGAGCAGATGGGGCGCCGCACTACCCTTCTCCGTGCGCCAGTAGGTCGATTCCTGGAGGTCGAACACCTTGTCGCCCATGTGGTTGCCGTTCTCCTCCTCGGAGGTCGCATACTTCGTCGTCCACGACTCGCGCGAGAGGCGCTTGCCGTCCTGACCCTGCAGATAAATCTCGGCGATTGCCACACGGTCGCCCTCCTTCTGGGTGGAGCGGCACTCGATGGCCAGATAGCGGCCCTTGGCGGGAGCGCTGAAGCTGACGGTCTGCCAGCCGTTGCCGCCCTTGAAGCTGCCGACGGCTACAGGCGTGTCGCTGTTGAGGTCGGGCTTGGAGCCGATGTCGTTGTGCTTGTTGGACTTCTCCAGCTGCAGCTTGTTGAGTTCGGGCTCAGCCTGACCCCAAACAACAGCCTCCTTCGGGCCGACGATGTCGAGCACGATGATTTCGTTCTTGCCCTTCTTCAGCCAGCAGCCGGGCACGTAGAGCGTCTGCTGCGGGCCGATGGACCAGATGCGGCCCAGAGCGTGTCCGTTCACCCATACTTGTCCCTTGCCCCACGTCTCGAAGTTGAGGAAGGTGTCGCCCACTTTCTTCAGCGTGAAATAGCCGCGGTGGTAGCCGGGCTTCATGATGTCGCCGAGCTTCTTCGACCCCTCATAGCCCTGTGTAAAGGCGAGTGCAGGAACACTTCCCTTCACCTTGCCTGCAGCAACCTGGTCGTTGACGCCCTTTACCATGTCAAGCGCCTTGGCGGCTGTCTCGTAGTCATCAGGGATGGCGACGTTCATCCAGTTCTTCGGTGTCAGCACCATCTCCATGTTGTCCGTCTCAGTGGTCAGCGTGACGTTGCCCACGATGCCCTTGAAGTCCTTGATGGCGCGACCGAAGTTGATGCGGCCCATGCCTTCGACGATGATAATCAGTTCGGCGCCTTTCTTCACGGCAGGTATGGTGAGCGACTTCTCGTTCTTCACACGGTCAATCTTACCAATATATTTTTTGTCGATAAACACTTGGGCAAAGTCGTGGAACTCGCCGGAGAGCACACTCTGCGACGTAATCTCGGGCAGGCGGGTTGAGTACATCATCGTGCCCCAGCCCATATCCATCTCCTCAAAGGTCTTGGGTGCGCCATTGACGGGCTTGGTCATGGCGGCCATGAAAGGCGCAAACTCCTTCAACTCGAACTTAGGCACGGTAATGATGGGATTGGGAGCTTTAGGCACGGCGGGCATCTTCTTGCCGTCGTTGTATTTTGCCATCATCTCGCGCAGCTCAAAATATTTCGGTGTGGTGTGGCCGTATTCGTTGATGGGCGCGTCGTAGTCGTAGCTCGTCACGTCGGGGGCGAAGCCGGGAGAGTTGGCGCCGGCCCAGTGGCCGAACGACGTGCCGCCGTGGGTCATATACAAGGAGAAAGAAATGCCTTTGGAGAGCATTTCGTCCATACCCTCGACCATAGCCTTTGCGGGGCGGGTCTCATGACGGGCGCCCCACTTGTCGAACCATCCGCTCCAGAACTCGGAGCACATCTTCGGGGCGTTGGGGCGCAACTCGCCCAGGCGCTTAAACTGCTGGTCGATGTTTGCACCCGTGCCGAAGTTCATCGTCCAGGTGAGGTCCTCAAGGCCGTTCTTCTCGAAATTGGAAGCCCAGTCGCACTGGAAGAGCGCCAGCTCACTGCCGTATATGCCACGCAGACAGTCGCGAATCTCGCTGACGTAGGGCTTGTCCTCGCCGTAGGAGCCGTATTCGTTCTCCACCTGCACCATGATGATGGGACCACCCTTCTGAATCGTGAGACCGGAGAGCTGCTCGCCCACCTTCTCCTCGAAGATCTTGACACGCTCCATGAAGTAGGGGTCGCGCTCACGCAACTTGATGTCCTTCTTCTTGAGCAGCCACCAAGGCAGACCGCCCATCTCCCACTCTGCACAGACATAGGGTCCGGGGCGCACGATGACATACATGCCGTTCTTCTGCGCCAGACGGCAGAACTCTGCCACATCGTTGTTGCCGGAGAAGTCGAACTGACCCTCCTGCTGCTCGTGGATGTTCCAGAAAATGTAGATGCAGACAGTGTTCATACCCAAGGCCTTGCACATCTTGATGCGATGGTCCCAATAAGGACGGGGGATGCGCGGATAATGAACCTCGGCGGCCTTCACGATAAAGGGCTTGCTGTTGAGCAAAAACGTGCCTTCGCCGGCGGTGAATGTGCCGGGCTTGGCAGCCTGCATGCCTGCGCAAACGAGAAGCAGCGCAGAGCAGAACAAAATGCGGAAAATACGTGCCATTAAAAGAGATGTTAAACAGTTTTCGGAGGACAAATATACCTATTTTCACACACATAGGCAAACAAATACCCGGAAAAGTTGGATGAAAGAGAAAAAAAAGATAATTTTGCAGAAAATTTCACACGCTATGAGTATGATCACCTGCCCCGAGTGCGGCAAACGAATCTCATCAATGGCTTGGACCTGCCCGCATTGCGGCACCGGAATCAAAGACCATTTAGTGGAATGTCCCAAGTGCGGCGGCTACATGCTGGACTCGCAGACCGTCTGCAAAAAATGCGGCAACGAAAACCCCGACGCCCCCGCCCCGCAGGAGGGGCACGAAGAGGAGGAAAACCAGCCTAAGGGTGACATGCGTCCTAAGCACAAATTCCACCCCGGACTGTGGGCCACGGTACTGATCATCCTGGCTGCTGCTGCGGCTGTATATTACGGTCTCACTAAATACGAAGAGGAAGCACGCGCACGAGAGAACGCCGAAAGGGAAGCCGCAATGAAAATGGCTCTGGCCGTTCAGGAGGAGCAGGCCCGACAGTGGCGCATGGTGGCCGAATGCGACAGCATCGAGCTGTTGGAGCAATATATAAAAACAAACCCGGACAGTAAATTTGCCGGGTTTGCTTTGGATCGTATAGACAGTCTCCGCCTCAGAAAGGCAGAGATTCGTTGTCAGGAGCTTGCTCGAAAGGAGCTTGAGAAGGCGCAGGAGCCGAAGACGGAGCCGGAGCCGGGCCAAACGGAGCAACAGACGGAGCAGGAGCAGCAGTAGGAGCAACGTCCACGTTGCGGTCCACAGCCCAGGCACGGATGGAGTTAAACCAACGGCCCTCGCTCGTCTCACGGGCGTCGATGTCGAAGCTCACGCGGAGCGTCTCGCCCACCTGGATGTTCATCTGCTGAATGCGATCAGAACCAAACACCTCGAAAACCATCTTGCGGGCAAAACGTTCACCCTGAGTTTCAAGCACATAAGAAGCCAGCTGCCACTCGGAACCGGTGCGCTGACTGACACCGCTGCGCACAGGAAGCGCAGCAATAATTTTACCAGTTAATTCCATTTAAATATAGGGTTGAAATTTTAATTCGAACGCAAAAGTACGAAATATCGCCGAGAAAAACAAATTATCTTGTCAGTTTTTTCCCCTTTCGGGATTTTAATTCGGATTTTTTCCTTATATTTGCAGGCGATATCGTATAATAACAAACGACAAACACTAACAAAATACACATAAAAACGCTATGTTGCTGAAAGTTTCAAGCATGGCTCTCATGAGCCGACTGAGTGTGGCCAGCAAGGCCCTGGCCTCGAAAAACTCCCTCCCCATCCTGGACTGCTTCCTCATTGAAGTGGAAGACGGACGCATGACCATCACGGCCAGCGACGCCGAAAAAAGCCTCATCACTTCCGTGCCCGTGCTCGAGCAGGAAGGCACTGGCCGATTCTGCGTCTCAGCCAAAAAGATGATGGACGCCATACGCGAGATACCCGAGCAGCCCATCGAACTCCGTGTGGACGAGGAGGGCTACAGAATCCAGGGCAAACACGCCACCGGCACATTCAACATCACCGGACAAAGCGCCGATCCTTACCCCACACCCCGTGCACTCAGCAACGAAGGCACCAGCTTCAGCCTGCCTGCCAGCGTGATCACCAACGGACTCAGCCGCACGCTCTTCGCTACAGCCAACGACGAAATACGCATGGTGATGAACGGCGTGTACTTCGACATCCATAGCGACAACATCATCTTCGCTGCCACCGACGGACGCAAGTTGGTGAAGGATCTGCACAAGGGTGTGGAGACCGGCGTAGAGGGCAACTTCATCCTACCCAAAAAAGTCGCCAACATTCTGCGCAGCGTGCTGCCCGCCGGCGACGACGCCGTCGAGATCCGCTACACTCAGGACCGCACCACAATCAGCACCGCCGACGTGACGATGCACTTCCGCCTGATTGAAGGTAACTACCCCAACTACAACGCTGTTATCCCCCAGAACAACCCCTTCCGAGCCACAGTGGACCGCCTCTCTCTGGCCGGTGCCCTGAAGCGTGTACTGGTGTTTTGCAATCAGGCCAGCGGCTTAGTTAAGGTGGAACTTAGCGAAGGTACGATGAAGTTAACCGGACAGGACAACGAGTACAACACCAGTGGTGAGGAAATTATCTCCTGTGACTACTTTGGCAACCATATCGCCATCGGATTCTCTTGCCAATTTATGCTGGAGATTTGCAACATACTTGAGAGCGACAACATCGTCATCGAATTGGCCGATCCCGCACGCCCCGGCGTCATCAGACCGGATGTGCCAGCAGAGAACGAAGAGATCCTGATGCTGCTCATGCCCATGAGAGTGGATGACTGAATCAACGGAATAACGGAATAACGAAAACAATATGGCATTGAAACTGGAACGTCCGCTCGTTGTCTTCGACCTGGAGACCACCGGCTTGGACATCGCCACAGCACGCATCATACAAATCGCCTACATCAAGGTACTCCCCACAGGGGAGGAGAAATCCGTCAGCCTGCTGATCAACCCAGGAATGGCCATCCCCGAGGTGGTGCAGGAACTCACGCACATCACCGACGACATGGTGAAAGACCAACCGCAATTTAAGGAAGTGGCCAACGGACTCTACGAGGAGTTCAACGGCTGCGACTTCGCCGGATTCAACTCCAATAATTACGACGTGCCCCTGCTGATGGAAGAATTTGCCCGCGTGGGCATCACCTTCGACATGAGCGGCGTGAGGCTGATCGATGCCTTCACCATCTTCACAAAGATGGAGCCGCGCAACCTCGCCGCAGCCTACAAATACTACTGCGGGCGCAAGATGGAAGAAGATTTCCAGGCGCACCTGGCCGACCAGGATACCGCAGCAACATGGGCCGTACTGAAGGGGGAATTGGAAATGTATTCCGCAGATAACCAGACAGAAGAAGAGCGTATGCTCCCGCAAGACTTAAACGGGCTGCACAAGTTCTGCAACCCCTGTCAAAAACTAGACTTCGCCGGCAAATTCGTCATCCCCGAAGAAGGCGCCGAGCCCATCATCACTTTCGGAAAGCACAAGGGCAAGACCGTGCATGAGGTGCTGCTCAAGGAGCCCAGCTACTACACCTGGATGATGCAGGGTGACTTCACGCTCAACACCAAACAGATGCTGACGGCACTGAAACTTAAATACAAACTCTGAATGCTGAAAGGCAAGAAAATCGTATTGGGCATCACGGGCAGCATCGCCGCCTACAAATCATGCCTCATCATCCGTCTGCTGAAAAAAGCCGGAGCAGAAGTGCAGGTGGTCATCACACCGGCAGGCAAGGAGTTCATCACCCCGATAACGCTCTCTGCCCTTTCCCAAAATCCGGTCATCTCGGACTTCTTCGCCCAAAAAGACGGGACGTGGCACAGCCATGTGGCACTGGGGCTGTGGGCCGACGCCATGCTGATTGCCCCCGCCACTGCCTGCACCATAGGAAAAATGGCGCACGGCATAGCGGACAACATGCTCCTGACCACCTATCTTTCCATGAAGGCGCCGGTGTTCATTGCGCCGGCAATGGACCTGGACATGATGGCCCATCCCGCCACGGAGGACAACCTGCGTCTGCTGCGCGAAAGGGGCATAGGTGTTATGGAAGCGCAAAGCGGCTTCCTGGCCTCCACCCTGGAAGGAAAGGGACGCATGGAAGAGCCGGAAAACATCGTGCAGCATCTCTCCGACTACTTCGCCCGCAAAGAAGGCGACCTCAGCGGCAAGAAAATACTGATCACTGCCGGTCCCACTTACGAAAAGCTGGACCCCGTGCGCTTCATCGGCAACTACTCCAGCGGCAAGATGGGCTACGCCCTGGCCGAAGAGTGCGCCTCCAGAGGCGCGCAGGTGGTGCTGGTGAGCGGCCCCACGTCGCTCTCGGCCAAGAGCGCTCTCATCAAGTGCATCAACGTGGAGAGCGCCCAGGAGATGCACGATGCCAGCATCAGGGAGTTCCCCGGCTGTCAGGCCGCCATCCTTTGCGCCGCTGTAGCCGACTTCACACCACAAAACACGGCCGAAGAAAAAATCAAACGTGAAGGCAACACCCTGCATCTGGACTTGCGTCCGACGCCGGACATCGCCGCCACACTGGGGCGTATGAAACAAGAGGGACAGGTGATGGTCGGATTCGCCCTGGAGACCTGCGACGAAGCGGCGCACGCCCGAGAGAAACTAGAGCGCAAGAAGCTGGACTTCATCGTGCTCAACTCGCTGCGAGACGAAGGTGCCGGATTCCGCACCGACACCAACAAAGTCACCATGATTGACGGAAACGGCGAAGAGTCGCTACCTCTGATGTCAAAACAGGAAACGGCGACACACATCGTTGACAAACTGACCGGACTTCTATGAAACGTCTGCTCTTTTTCGTCCTTATGCTGCTGTGCTTTTCCATCCAATGCGCAGCCCAGGAATTGAAAGCCAAAGTGAGTATCAATTCCCAAAAGATCAGCAACTCGAAAGGTAAGGAAATCTTTGACGATCTGCAGAAGCGCCTGCAGGATTTCATCAACGAGAATAAATGGACGGAACTGCAGTTTCGCGAAGAGGAGCGCATCGACTGCAGCTTCAACATCACCATCAACAAGTGGACCGACAACACCGGCCAGTTTGAGACCACCCTGCTCATGAGCAGCACGCGTCCCGTGTTCAACTCATCCTACAACACCACCGTGTGGTCCGTCAAGGACGACAACTTCCACTTCAAGTACGAACCGGGCGACCCTATGGAATATGCTCCGGAAAACAATCAGAGCAACCTCATCGCCATGATTGCCTACTATGCCTATATGATCATCGGCATGGACATGGAGAGCTTCTCGCTGAAGGGCGGACAAAAATATCTGGAGATGGCGGAGGACGTCGTCAACAAAAGCCAGGATCTGGGCTACGAAGGCTGGAAGCCGTTTGACAACAGCAAGAACCGCTTCGGCCTGCTGAATGACTATCTGGACGGCGCTCTGGAAGGAATGCGCATACTCATGTACGAATATCACCGCAAAGGCTTGGACCACATGACGGAGAATCCCGACAAAGCGCGCGCCAGCATTCTGGAAGCACTGGGAGCCCTGTCGGAGGCCCACAAGGCTCGCACGATGTCGTCCGTGCCCCAACTCTTTACGGAATACAAGCGCGAAGAGATTATCAACATCTTCTCGGGCAAAGGCACCAGAGAGGAGCGCAACCGCGTATATGACATCCTCTTCAGCATCGACCCCTCCTCTGCCACCAAACTGGACAAGTTGAAGAAATAACCCCAGAAATCCTGCATGCTCAAAAGACTTCACATAGAGAACTATGCCCTCATCGAACAGCTGGATCTGCGGCTGGAAGACGGCTTCACCGTGATCACCGGCGAAACCGGTGCTGGAAAGAGCATCCTCTTGGGGGCCATCGCTCTGCTTTTGGGCGGACGGGCCGACAGCCACAGCATACTCAGCGGCGCGGAGAAATGTGCCGTGGAGGCAGAGTTCGACCGCTATCATATCCTGCGCGAAGTACACACGAGCGGACGCTCGAAGGCCACCGTCAACGGCAAGAGCGTCACCATGGGCGAACTGAAAGCGTTGGGTGAGAAACTCATCGATATCCATTCACAGCATCAGAACCTGCTACTCTCACAGGAAGACTTTCAGCTGCAGGTGCTGGATCTGCTGGAAGACGCGGATTTAAGCCGCTACACACAGACGTACGGACAGTTTACGGAAGCGCAGCAAAGGCTCAACGCAGCCAAAGCCGCCATGCACCGCAGTCGGGAGGATGAAGAGTATATGCGCTATCAGATGCAGGAGCTGGAGGACTTCTCGCCGCGGGGGGGAGAAGACGAAAGTCTGGAAGAGGAATTGCGCACACTCTCCCATGCAGAAGACATCAAGGAGGGATTGCTGCTGTCGAGCGAATTGCTTGACGCTGACGACGGAGGCGTCATCGACCGCCTGCGCCAGGCGGAGAAGAACATCTCGTCGCTCGTGAATGTTTTCCCCAAAGCGGACGAACTGGCCGAACGCCTCTCGTCCACGCTGGTGGAGCTGCGCGACATCGCAGAGACGCTCTCGGCTGAAGCTGATGACGTCGAGGTCAACCCCGAGCGTCTGCAAAACGTGCAGGAGCGCATCGACCGCCTCTACTCCCTGGAGCAGAAACACCATGTCTCCTCCAGCGACGAGCTCATGAACATCCTTAAAGAGTTGCATGAGAAACTGGACATTCTGGACAATGCCGGCGTCAATCTCGAAGCACTTGAAGAGGCACTGGCCTCGGCGCAGAAAAAAGCGTGTGAAGAGGCAGACCGTCTCACCGCCCTGCGCCGCAAAGCTTCGGAGCGGCTGCATCACGAGATGGAACAGCGACTCAGGGAGCTGGGAATGCCCAATGTGCGCTTCGAAGTGATGATGACCAAAGGCGAGCTGCTCCCCAGCGGACAGGATCGCATCGTATATCTGTTCCAGGCCAACAAGAATGCGCCGCTGCAGCCCATCAGCGAAATCGCCAGCGGAGGTGAAATAGCCCGCGTGATGCTGGCCATCAAGGCTCTGATCTCCGGACACGTGAATCTGCCGACCGTCATCTTCGACGAAATCGACACCGGCACCAGCGGACAGATGGCACAGCAGATGGGACGCATCATGCAGGAAATGGGCAGAGAAGGACGTCAGGTAATCTCAATCACCCATTTGCCCCAAATTGCCGCCTGCGGACAGCACCACCTGCGCGTGTGGAAGCAGGATACCGACGAAGCTACGCGCTCACACATCTCCGTGCTCACTACAGAAGAACGCGTCACGGAACTGGCCCACATGCTCTCCGGCAAAAACGTGACAGCGGCTGCCGTGGAGAACGCCAAAGCCTTACTCTCTCTTTAAAATAAAGTGACACACTCCGTGAAACATATCGCTCTCTCCGGCGGTGCCGACAGCGTCTTCCTTCTGCTCAAACTGTTGAAGGAAGGCCATGAAGTGACGGCTCTTCACTGCAATTTCCACTTGCGCGGCGAAGAGTCCGACCGCGACGAAACGTTCTGCCGACAGCTCTGCGAACGCTTGGGCGTGAAGCTGAAGGTGCGCCATTTCAACACCGCAGAGTATGCACAGAAGCAGCATCTCTCCATCGAAACGGCAGCGCGCGAACTGCGCTACGGGTGGTTTGCAGAGGAGACGGATACGGTCTATGTGGCACACCATCGAGACGATCTTGCAGAAACCGTGCTCATGAACCTTTTGAGAGGCGCCGGGCTCAAGGGCCTGTCCGGCATCTCGGAAGACAGCATGATGACAATTCACACGGACAAAAAAGGAGAGGACACACGGACGCTTCGCATCATACGCCCGCTCCTCAAAATGAGCAAGAAAGAAATCCTTCTCCGCTTGGAAGAAGAGCATCAGGACTTTGTCACAGACTCTACCAACAGCGAGCGTGAAGCGCTGAGAAACCGCATCCGCCTCGACCTGCTCCCGATGATGGAACAGCTCAATCCTCAGGTGCGCGAACACTTGTGCCGCTTGGCAGAGAATGTCAAAAACGAACTCGAAGCGAGTGAGGTATCTGCCCTATTCCATCTGCTTTCTCCGCTGGGATTAAACCGCACTCAGATTTTGGACATCGCCCGCTACCAGGGCAAGGAGACGCGCCAATGGCAATCAAAGACTTATCGTCTGATTAAATCAAACGGAGCCATTGCCTTTGAACAGATCAAAACCGTGCGCACAGAGGCCTTTCGCGTGGATGCAGACAAGGTGGACGGCCCGCTGCTTTTCCGGCGCGTGCGTCCGGGCGACCGCTTCCGTCCGTTCGGCATGAAGAGCGGCAGCAAACTCGTCAACGATTTTCTGGCCGAGCGCGGCGTCAATCTGTTCGAACGTCAAAAAAGCGTCGTGGCCCACACCTCCGACGGAAGAATCGTCTGGGTAGTGGACCACGAAATTGACGACCGTTTCCGCGTGGACGAATCCACGCGGAACGTGATGATACTTACTTTTTCTTAGCCTCGGCCTTCTTGACTGCAGGCTTCTTTGCTGCAGGTTTTGCTGCAGGCTTTTCTGCCGGTTTTTCATCGGCAACAGCTTCTGCCTTCTCCTTAGCCTCATACTTCTCCAAGCGAGCTCTCAGACGGCTGATTTCGTTCTCCTTCACACTGAGTTCCTCACCGAGATTGGTGATCTGCGTGTAGAGGGCGTTGAGCTCATCATTCTCCACCTGATCGGAGAAGAGATCGCGCACTCTCTTGAGGAAGTCGCCCAGGATGTTCATATAGTTGGTGAAGGCATCAAAAGCGTTCTCATAAATGCCGCGATAGAGATTAGCAGAAGCGGGCTTCGTGGTCATGAAGCGGAAGTTGTTGGATGCCTGAAGTCGATCCCAGTCGGCCTTAATGCGACGGTCTTTGCAGGCCAAGATGCGGCCTACAACCTTCTCGTCGTAGAGCTTGGCAAAAGCCTCACGCTGCATGGTGTTGCCGAGCCAGCAACTGGTGTCGCGCTCCTCATCGTTCCAGCTGACGGGATAGACACACTCCATCGGAGCCACAGCCTTATGCTTGGCGATAATCTCACTGGGCGTTGCAAACTGAAGACCGCGAGCACGGGCACAAGCGGGCAAGGCCTTGAAGAACTCCAGAATACCGGTGCTCAGAGGCTGGAAAATACCCAACGCTACCAGCTCCATAAAGATGTTGATCACATCCTCGCCTTCTGGCAGTCCTGCAATCCAATCGCAATAGGTGTCAGCAGTAATGGGCTGAGAGCCGAAGCGCAGGGAAATGTCGTCGGAGAGGTTGTAGTCGCGCATCAAAAGACTCAGGCGGTTGTCCTGGGCGCAACTGTATACATAGTGGGGACTCTTCCAACCGAGGATGTGCTTGGCACCCTCTGCTATCATACCCTTGAAGCCCATATCGGCACAAACGGCGCCAATCTCGTCCGAATAAATCAGCGAGGAGTTGCGCACCACCTTGGGGGTCTGGCCGAAGAGCTCGTGCATCTTCTTGGCCTGACGCTGAACCTCCTCGCGGAAACTCTCCTCATTGCCGATGGAAGCCAGACCGTGACTGTAGGGCTCTGCCAGGAACTCCACGCACTTCGTCTCGGCCAACTGCTGCAGAAGGTCAATCACCTCGGGGGCATACTGCTCCAACATCTCAATGGCGGTGCCGGAAAGAGAGAAAGCCACCTTGAAGCCCTCGTCCTTCTTCGCCATCTCGAGCATGGTGGTAAGGGCGGGAATGTAGCTGTTGCGCGAAGTCTCCTGAATGGCGCGCTCGTTCTCGTAATCATCGTAGTAATAATGATCCTTGCCGATGTCGAAGAAGCGATACCTCTTCAAGTGGATGGGCTGATGTATCTCGAAATACAAACAAATCTGTTTCATTGTCTTATTAGATTTTAAAGTTGTTTACTTGATGTTTTTCACGGCCTCCAAATATTCAAAATTGTCAAACCATCCACGGCCGGTGAGCTGGTTGTAACATTCACGTATTCTCAGTCCGACTTTCTCCCAGGTAATCTGGTCGACCTCCTTAAGACCTTCCTCGGAAAGATACTGATAGAGGCTGTCGTTGGTGCAGATGCTGTAGATAGCGTCCGCCATAGCGTCGATATCCCAATAGTCCACCTTGATGACATTGCTCAGAATCTCGCCGCAACCCGACTGCTTGGAGATGATACACGGACAGCCGCACTGCATGGCCTCCAGAGGAGCGATGCCGAAAGGCTCTGAGACGGAAGGCATCACGAAGACGTCGGAGTTCTTGTAAGCCTCGTACACCTGCTTGCCTCTCTGGAATCCGGGGAAGTGGAAACGGTCGGCAATGCCTCGCTCTGCAGCCATACGGATCATGGCGTTCATCATGTCGCCGCTGCCGGCCATACAGAAACGTATGTTGTGCGTACGCTGGAGCACTTTTGCAGCCGCCTCGACAAAATATTCGGGGCCCTTCTGCATCGTGATACGACCCAGGAAGGTCACCACCTTCTCATCGGGCGTCTTGTTGGGCACGATGGCCTGATACTCCTCCGAAAGCGGATATTGATGACGGTCTGACGCGTCAGCTCACTCACACACATGATGCAGTCGGCGTGGTCCATACCGTTCTTCTCAATGCCGTAGACAGTGGGATTCACTTTACCGCGGCTGCGGTCGAAGTCGGTGGCGTGCACGTGGATACACAGAGGCTTGCCGCTCACCATCTTGGCATGCACGCCGGCCGGATAAGTCAGCCAGTCGTGGGCATGGATAAGATCGAAGTCTTCGCTGCGGGCCAACACGCCGGCGATGATGCTGAAGTTGTTGATCTCTTCATGCAGATTGCCGGGATAACCGCCGGCGAACTGGATGCAACCCAAATCGTCAAGACCCTGCAGGTAGTTGAAGTCGGCGTACAGGTGGTCGCGGAAGCGATAGTAGTCCACAGCGGTGTGGCCGACGAAGCGGTCACGGATGTCGTCGTAGTTCTTATCGCGCCATACCACGGGCACCTGGCTCATATTGATGATGTTCAAGAACTTTTCTTCCTCACCCGTAGGCTTGGGCAGACAAAACGTCGTCTGCACGTCGCCCTGCAGGCTCAGACCTTTGGTGATGCCGTAACTGGCAACAGCGAGTCCTCCGTAAATTTTTGGAGGAAACTCCCAACCGAACATTAGTACTTTCATTCTTGCGTTCCTCCCTTATTAATATTCATTGTACTGATCCAAAAGCTTCACTACTCTCATGATTTCGGCCACGTTCATGGCAAACGAAATGGCACCGCGTCCGGAGAAAGGCGGATTGCCGTCGAAGAGCTCGGGGAAGGTGCCGATGCAGTGGTAGAAGAGTTCCTCTTCGTAACCCACCAGCAAGCGGTCCACATAGCCCACCTTGCTCTGTCCGTAGATCTTCAGGCAGGCCTCCATATAGAAACCGGCGAGCCAGGGCCACGCCGTGCCCTGATGATAAGCGTAGTCGCGCTGCACCTGAGGACCGACATACATGGGATTGTAGCCGCTCGACTTGGGCGAGAGCGAACGCAGGCCCTTCGGCGTAAGCAACTCCCTTGTGCAGAAGTCAACCACGCTCTTGCGCTGCTTCTTGTCCAGAGGAGAATACTCCAGCGCAGCGGCAAAAATCATGTTGGGACGCACCAGATAGTCGCGATAGCCGTCCACGGCGTAGTCGCAGAGATAACCGTACTCGTTCCAGAACACCTCCACAAAACTTTCTGCCACCTGAGCTGCTGCTTCGGAGAGCATCTCGGCCGTCTTCTCGTCGCCGGTCTTCTTGCAGACGTCGACGGAGAACATCAGGGCGTTGTACCACAGGGCGTTGATTTCAACCACATAACCCGTACGCGGCTCAATATACAGCAGACCGTTCTCCTTCACCTCGATGTTGGGATGCTTGCCGGAGCGGATAAACTCCACCATATCCTGCAGGAGTTTGCCGTAGTGTTTGAGACACTTGTCCATGCTCACCAGACGGCCGTACTGCTGGATACACCACACGGCCCAAAGCATCACGTCGGGCATGTCGATCTCCTGAATGTTGACTGCGGGCACCTTACCCTTCATGTAGGCTTTGAGACCCTTCTGGGCGGTCTTCATCACAGCCTCGTACTTATCCACCTCGTTGTTGGTCAGCGTCAGACCGGGCAGAGAGATGAACATGTCTCTGGCGCGACACTTGAACCAGGGATAACCGGCCAGCACATAGTCCTCCGTCGTGCGGTGAACAATGAACTGATGGGCGCTGTTGACCAGCGTGTTGTAGAAGTTGTCGCGGGGCGTGCGGATCTTCACCTCGAAGTCGGCCAGCTCTGCCAGCTTGGCGGTCTCGATTTCGCTCAATCCGGCAGAGAAGACCACGCTCTCGCCCTTCTGAATCTTGAACTCGAAGTAGCCGGGCACGTAGAGATCCTCGTTGGAGGCGTAGCCGCGCTCCTGCTCTTTGGGATACTCCACCCCGTGATACCAGTCTGGACGGTAGACGAACTCGTTGTCCTTGTTCACCTGCATATAGAGCCTCGGATACCCGGCGTAGAGACAGCAGGAGATGCCGTTCTCGCAGCCTTCGTATTCACGGTTGGCAGCATAGTTCTCGTGGGTGTATTCTCTCACCGAACGGAACGCCAGGAAGGGCTGCAGGCGCAGCGTCGTCTCCGAATGGCCGTCGACCAGGGTGTAACGGATGATGATGCGGTTCTCGAAATGCTGGAACATCTGCTCTCTCTTGAGAATCACACCGCCCACTCTGTAGAGCGTGGTGGGCACCTGGAGAGAATCGAATTCTCTGATGTACTTGTGACCACGGGGAGCGAAGTTGTCACCGCTGTATTTATGCAATCCCAGGTTAAACTCAGCACCATGCTGTATGACCGTGGCATCCAGAGAAGAGAGCAGCACGTGATTCTCATCGTCCAGCTCCGGCACCGGCACCACTAACAGGCCATGATACTTGCGGGTGTTGCAGTCGACAATCGTCGAACACGAATAGGCTCCGCTGCGATTGCTTCTCAGAATCTCCTTCGGGAGAGACTCCTCCAAGTTCGTCATCAGAGTCTTGTCAAAACGCAAATAACTCATAAGTTAATGTTCTATAGTTTAAATATTTTACTGTTTCGTCCCCAAATTTACACTTTTTCTTATAAAGAAATTTGGTCGTTAACCAAGAATTTCTTACTTTTGTGTCATAAAACATATTTTTTAAGGTAAAAATGAGCAAAAGACAGATAGAACTCGAGAAAGTTCTCGGTTGTATGGGCGAATTTTTCGCCACATTGTCTGTCAGCCAACAGCAAGAGCTCAAACAGAACATTCACGTGCGCTCTTTTAAGAAGAACGAAGTCTTCTACGGCGAGGGCGATATGCCCGACACACTCTACTGCCTCCTGCAGGGCAAAGTGAAGATTTCGAAGCAGGGCGCCAGCGGCCGTCAGCAGATCATGCGTGTGGCCAATGCGGTGGAGTATTTCGGCTATCGTGCCGCTCTTGCCGGAGAACCTTTCGTCACGGAGGCCGCAGCATTCGAGCCATCCATCGTGGCGATGATGCCGCTTCACCTCATCAAAAAATACATGGAGGAGAACGCCAAAGTGGCTGTCTTCTTCGTGCGCCGTCTGGCCATGGCGCTCGGACAGGCCGATGCACGCACCGTCAACCTCACGCAGAAGCACATGAACGGCCGTCTGGCCGAAAGCCTCATTTTCCTGCGCGACAACTACGGCCTCGAAGAAGACGGATGCACGCTGTCGCTGTATCTCTCGCGCGAAGATCTGGCCAATCTGTCCAACATGACCACCTCAAACGCCATCCGCACGCTCTCGGCGTTTGCCAAAGAGAGAATCGTGGCCATCGACGGCAAGAAAATAAAACTGATCAATATACCCGCTCTTGAGGAAATCAACCGAATCGGCTGACGACTTCCCAAAGCGAAACGACCTCCTCCACCTTCTCTTCCATCGGCAGTGTGGCGTCAATCCAGTGAATGGGCACGCCGCGACGCTCCTCCATGCCTCTGAACCAGGTCATCTGCCTCTTGGCAAACTGGTGAATGGCGATTTCCAGACGGCGCACCATCTCGTCGTAGCTCAACTCGCCGATGCAGTATTCCGTCACGTATTTGTATTCCAGCCCGTAGCGTATCAGACGCTCAGCCGGGAGTTTTTCGAGCAGGCCTCTCACCTCCTCCACCATACCTTCTTCAAGACGCGCGTGGAGGCGCTCCGTGATTTTTTGGCGCCGCAGGTCTCTGTCGATGCGAAGCCCTATGGTCAGAGAATGCCGCTCGGGGAACTTCACGCTGCCCAATTCGTAGCTCTTCAGCACGCTCTCGATATAGAGCCCCGTGCCGCCGCAGAGAATGGGGATGCCTCCGCGCGCCTTTATGTCCATGTAGGCATTCTGGAAGGCACACTGAAACTCGTAAACGTTGAAGCGATATCCGGCCTCGCATATATCAATAAGGTGATACGGCACATGCACCTCGCCGCCGTCCGCATCATGCAGGACGTAGTCGTCGAGATCTTTGCCCGTGCCGATCGTCATCCCCCGATACACCATGCGTGAATCGGCGGAAATGATTTCGCCGCCCCTAAGGCGCTGGGCCAAATGGGCGGCGAAAGTGGTCTTTCCCGAGGCTGTGGGCCCCAGGATGGTAATCAAATCGAACAATTAGCAGTTCTCAGAGAAGTACTTAATGGTGCGAACCATCTGGCTGGTGTAGCTGTTCTCGTTGTCGTACCAGCTGACAACCTGTACCTGATAGGTGTCGTCGTCGATCTTGCTGACCATGGTCTGGGTAGCGTCGAAGAGAGAACCGAACTTCATGCCGATGATGTCGCTGCTGACGATCTCGTCCTCGGTGTAACCGAAGCTCTCGGTCTGGGCAGCCTTCATGGCAGCGTTGATGCCTTCCTTGGTGATGTCCTTACCCTTGACAACGGCAACCAGGATGGTGGTAGAACCGGTGGGAGTCGGAACGCGCTGTGCGCTGCCGATCAGCTTGCCGTTCAGCTCGGGGATAACCAGGCCGATAGCCTTGGCAGCACCGGTACTGTTGGGAACGATGTTGCAAGCACCTGCACGAGAACGGCGCAGATCACCCTTACGCTGAGGACCGTCGAGAATCATCTGGTCGCCCGTGTAAGCGTGGATGGTGCTCATGATACCGCTGCAGATGGGAGCGTACTTGTTCAGAGCAGCAGCCATGGGAGCCAGACAGTTGGTGGTGCAGCTGGCAGCGGAGATCACGTTATCGTTCTTGGTCAGAGTCTTGTGGTTTACGTTGTAAACGATGGTGGGGAGGTCGTTACCGGCGGGAGCGGAAATCACAACCTTGCGGGCACCTGCCTGGATGTGGGCAGAAGCTTTCTCCTTGCTGGTGTAGAAACCGGTGCACTCCAGCACAACGTCCACGTTGTTAGCCTTCCAGGGGCAGTTTACGGCATCCTTCTCGGCAGAGATCTTAATCTCCTTGCCGTCAACGATGATGCTGTCCTCGGTAGCCTCTACGGTGTGCTTGCCCTCACCGAACTTGCCGGCGAAACCGCCCTGAGCGGTGTCATACTTCAGCAGGTGAGCGAGCATCTTGGGGCTGGTCAGGTCGTTGATAGCAACTACCTCGTAACCATCGGCCTCAAACATCTGACGGAAAGCCAGGCGGCCGATACGGCCGAAACCATTGATAGCAACTCTTGTCATAGTTCTAATAGTTTTAAAATTTGGTTAATAATACGGTTTATATTTCGCTTGTTTTGTCTCTTATCCCTAAATCAGCCGCAATTGCAGTAGTGCGCACTCTTACAAGCTGTCATCAAGAGCCCGAAAACGGCCCCCAGAATGATAAACAGATAGTATTTTTGCACTTTTCCGGCCTATTTTGTTGCAAAATTACGAAATTCTTTTTAATTTCGCACTGCATTTGGCAAAAAAAAACGCTTAAACGTACATTTTAATAACTCAAAATTTCAAAACTATGGCAAAATGTGGATTCCTTCAGGATTTTAAAGCCTTCGCCATGCGCGGTAATGTGGTCGACATGGCTGTCGGCGTAATCATCGGCGGTGCCTTTGGCAAGATTGTCGCCAGCGTTGTCAACGACGTGCTCATGCCCCCCATCGGATGGCTCATCGGCGGCGTCAAGTTCGACGAACTCAAGTACGAGCTGCCCGTCAATCCCCTGAACCCCGATCTGGAGCCCGTCACCATCAACTACGGCGCCTTCTGTCAGGCCTGCATCGACTTCCTCATCATCGCCTTCTGCGTCTTCCTGCTCGTGCGCGGCATCACCCGCCTCACAGCCAAGAAGGAAGAGGAGCCCGCTGCACCTGCTCCCGCCCCCGAACCTTCGGCTGAAGAAAAGCTTTTGACGGAGATTCGTGATCTGCTGAAAGACAAGAAGTAACGGATGCAAGAAACTGCGATTTCCGTTCTCCGCAACGAATCGTTTCAGATTGTGATGGCGGGCATCATGCCCGCCATCCTTCTTGTGGCCTACATCTGCTGGAAGGACCGCAAACACCCCGAGCCCGTCTGGTGGATACTCTACGCCACGATGATGGGCTGCGGCGCTGCCGTTGTGTCCACATTCCTCGCTGCAGGCATCGAGCATCTGCCCCTGTGGGCGCTCGTTCCCGAAGGCTCCACCCTGCACGCCTGGGCTACGGCGTTTCTTCTTGCAGCTGTTCCCGAGGAACTGGGCAAATGGTGGTTTCTCACGCGCATCGCCAAGAGCAATCCCCACTTCGACGAGCGGATGGACGCCATCGTCTACGCCGTCTGCATCGGCATGGGTTTTGCCGGACTGGAAAACGTGCTCTATCTCTTCAACGCGGCAGAAGACTGGATGCAGTTGGCAGCAGCGCGCAGCCTGCTCTCCGTGCCCGGCCATTTTGCTTTCGCCGTGCTCATGGGCTACTACTACGGCAAAGTACATTTCGCGCGCAGCAAATGGAAAAAACTGCGTCTGGGTCCGATGGTGCTGCTGGCACCCATTGTGGCGCACGGCATCTACGACGGCCTCTTGATGATGAACCACGATCTGCCCGCCGTCATTGCTGCGGCCATCAGCATCGCGTTCATCGTTTTCCTCATCCGTCTGCACCGCTACAGCCGCGTCCGCATCAAGCGCTTCGAGGGGCGCTGAAGCCTCCGTCCAGGCTTCAACCAAAGCCTACATATTTCTTTACAAAAAAGAGACCAAACAGCGCCTCTGCTCGGTCTCTGCGTGGTCTCTGCGGGGTATCTGATGAGAGGGAAAGAAGACCCTCCAAAATCATCAAGTATCTCTCTTTCTGCCTGTTACGTTTTCAGAAAATCCGATTTCCGAGGCGTGTTTCTCCACGATTCGGAAACCGATTTTTTGACAAAATCAGGCGAACTGGAAGAGCGAATAGAAGCCGGTGATGGTGAACACCTGCTTGATCTCGGGAGAAACGCCCGTGATGGTGACGTCGCCGCCTTTCGCAATCGTGGCCTTGCGCAGCGTGAGGAAGAGACGGAGGCCGCTGGATGAGATGAACTCCAACTTGTTACAATCCAGAACGATATGCTTGTCTGCTCCTTCCAGGAGAGGCTGCATGTCGATGGAGAACTGCTGCGAGCTGGCAGTGTCGAGACGGCCCTCGAGTACACCGTTGATGGTGTCGCCTGCGGAAGTAATGGTAAGTGTCATATCTGCGTGAGTTATAAGTTATTTGTTTCTGCTTTGTATTTCCAGTGTGCGGCCACGCCGTACTCTGCTTCGTAGTTCATGCGCTCGGAGCGGATCTGCATCTCGATCCAGTTGCAGTCGGGGCCCATCACCGTGAGCTGAAGCGCCTGATAACCTGAGGGTTTTGGATGCGTCACCCAGTCCTTGATGCGGTCGGGATGGATGCGGTAGAGCGAGAGGATGATGTTGTAGATCCTCCAACAGGTGAGAATCTCGGCGTCCATAAAGGGCTCCACCTTGGGGTTCACGTCGCCCAGAGGCTGCATCTCAGGCAACGGCAGCGGCTTGTAGACGATGCGCGAGGCAAAGAGGTCGTAGACGTCGTCGAAGGTCTTGTGGTCGTTGCGCATCTTGCGCCAGATGCTGTAGGGCGACTTCATGCGGTACTCCAGCTCATACTCCAAACCGATGGCGTCGAGCATGGCGCGAATGGGCAGCGTGAAGGTTTTGAAGACGATTTCGCACATGGCTTCACTCTCCTGCAAGAGGCTCTTAATCTGACGGTAGTCGTCGGGATAACCCACCTCTACGGCCAGATTCTGCATCTCGACCTGCAGGGCGTGCAGGCCGTATTTCTCGGCCTCGGGCGCCATCACCTGCAGCGTGTCCTCCACGAGTGATGCATCGCCGCCTCTAAGGGCCTCAATGCGCTCTTTATAAGCCTCTATCTTGGTTTGAATGTCCATTCGCGGTACAAAATTACAAAATAGTTGAGAGTTGAAGCGAAAGAGACTTAAGATTTTTTCACGTATTTCATTTTTTTTTCATATTTTTGCGGGGAATTAAGCGAAAAAATGGCGTCCGAAAAAAAACTCACACTCAGAGACACCGTCTTTGTCGACCTGATGCAGCGACGCATCTTCAACGTGCTCATTGTCGCCAATCCCTACGACGCCTTCATGCTGGAGGACGACGGTCGTGTGGACGAGAAGATTTTTTCGGAATACACCAAGCTGGGCCTGCGCTTCCCGCCCCGATTCATTCAGGTAGCTTCCAGCGAAGAAGCCGAGGCGACCATCGCACGCACGGGTGTGAACCTCATCATCTGTATGCCGGGCACGGGCAACAGCAGCATCTTCGACATCGCGCGCGGCATCAAGAACAACCACCCCACGATCCCCATCGTGATCCTGACGCCCTTCTCCCACGGCATCACTTCGCGCATACAGAACGAGGACCTCTCGGCCTTCGAATACGTCTTCTGCTGGTTGGGCAACACGGAGTTGCTGCTCTCCATCATCAAGCTCATCGAGGACCGCATGAACTTGGAGCACGACACCGCCGCCGGCGTGCAGATGATACTGCTGGTGGAGGACTCCATCCGCTTCTATTCCAGCCTGTTGCCCATGCTCTACAAGTTCGTACTGCAACAGTCGCTGGCCTTCGCCACCGAGGCGCTCAACACCTCGCTGGAGACGCTGCGCATGAGGGGTCGTCCGAAGATTGTTCTGGCGCGCACCTACAAGGAAGCCTGGGAGCTCTACACGCGCTACAGCGACAACCTGCTCGGCGTCATCTCCGACTGCCGTTTCCCGATGGAGCACTGGCGCCCCTCGTCGACGGCCATCGGCGCCGAACAGCCCAATCCCCGCGCCGGTCTCGAGCTGCTCGAAGCCATCCACGAGACGAGCCCCTACACGCCGCTCATCATGGAGTCGTCGGACTCGGAGATGGAGGAGCCGGCCCACAACGTCGGGGCACACTTCATCGACAAAAATTCCAAGGCGGTGGAGCACGAGCTGCGCAAACACATGAGGCGCTTCTTCGGCTTCGGCGATTTCGTCTTCCGCGACCCGCAGACGATGCAGGAAGTGGCCCGCATCCACAACCTTAAAGAGCTGCAGGACAGCATCATGACGTTGCCCGCTGACTCTCTGCTTTATCACATTTCGCACAACAACGTGTCGCGCTGGCTGGCCTCACGCGCCATCTTCCCCGTCGCCGAATTCCTCAAGGGCATCACCTGGGAGCGGCTGCAGGATGTGGACGCCCACCGCCAAATCATCTTCGACGCCATCGTGGCCTACAGGCGCATGAAGAACAAGGGCGTCGTGGCCGTATATCAGCGCGACCGCTTCGACCAATATTCCAACTTCGCCCGCATCGGTGAAGGCAGTCTGGGCGGCAAGGGTCGCGGTCTGGCTTTTCTCGACCGCCTGCTCAAGGACCGTCAATCGGAGTTTCTCATGATTCCCAAGACGCTGGTGCTCTGCACCGACATTTTCGACGAGTTCATGGACAGCAATGACCTCTACGGCGTGGCCCTCTCCGACCGTTCCGACGACGAGATTCTCCAAGCCTTCCTCGAGGCCAAACTGCCGGAGCATCTGAGGGACGACCTCAAGGCCTTCCAGGATGTGGTCAAAGGGCCTCTGGCCGTGCGCTCTTCCTCTCTGCTTGAAGACGCTCACTACCAGCCATTTGCCGGCATCTATTCCACCTATATGGTGCGCTACGACAACGACGATACAGAGGGTCCCCAGAGCAATCTGCAGCGTCTCGTGCAGGCCATCAAGGGCGTCTATGCCTCCGTCTATTTCCGCAGCAGCAAGGACTATATGACCGCCACCTCCAACGTCATTGACCAGGAGAAGATGGCCGTCATCCTGCAGGAAGTCGTGGGCGAGCAGCACGGCGAACGCTTCTACCCCACCATCTCGGGTGTGGCACGCAGCATCAACTACTATCCCATCGGCGACGAGAGGGCCGAAGAAGGCATCGTGTCGCTGGCGATGGGTCTGGGCAAACACATCGTCGACGGCGGCACGACGCTGCGCGTCTGTCCGGCACATCCGGATCAGGTCTTGCAGATGTCGGAGATGGAAATTGCGCTGCGTGACACGCAGACCTCCTTCCTGGCCCTCGACCTGAGAAAGACGGAAGGCACCATGAGCGTGGACGACGGCTTCAACCTCGTACGCGTTCCCGTGAGAGAGGCCGAAGGCGACGGCACGCTGCAGTGGATTTGCTCCACCTTCGACCCCATGGACCAGCGCATCTACGACAGCTACTACGAGGGCCGCAACCGCAAGATCATCTCCTTCGCCGGCGTATTGCAGAACAACGTGTTCCCGCTGCCGGAACTCCTGCGCGAAGTGCTCGACATGGGCCAGAAGGCCATGAGGCGCCCCGTGGAGATCGAGTTCGCCGTCAACCTGCACGAGGACAAGACGGGCGAGTTTTACCTGCTGCAGATCCGCCCCATGGTGGACAACCGCATGCAGCTCGACGAGGATCTGCGTCAGGTGCCCGACGAGGAGTGCCTGCTACGCTCCCACAACGCCATCGGCTTCGGTGTGAGCCACGACGTGCAGGACATCGTCTACATCCCCACCCGCTGCTTCAACCCCTCGAAGAACGACCTTGTGGCCGAAGAGGTGGACCGCATCAACCGTCATCTGCTGGAAGCAGGTCGCAAATGCATCCTCGTGGGTCCGGGCCGTTGGGGCACTTCCGACCCCTGGTTGGGCATTCCCGTCAAGTGGCCCCACATCTCTGCGGCGCAGGTCATCGTGGAGGCCGGCCTCGACAGCTTCCAGGTGGATCCCTCCCAGGGCACGCATTTCTTCCAGAATCTCACCTCACTCGGTGTGGGCTATCTGACCATCAATGCTTTCAGCGGCGACGGCCTTTGGCGCGAAGACGTCGTCGAGAAAATGCCCGCCGAGATGGAGACCCAGCACGTGCGTCTGGTGCATTTGGACCGCCCTCTGAGCATCAAGATCGACGGGCGCAGCAAGGAAGCCGTCGTCACAATGGACGACGAACCGCACGAAACATAAAACATAAACCCCCAAATACAATAACAAAAACTTCTAAAGATTCATTTTTTGTATGTTGAACAAAAAGACGATGATGGCGGTGCTGTGTGCTCTGGCCATCGCACATCAGCCCGTAAGGGCCGACGACAACACGCCCAAAGGCGACGGAGAATTCACCCCGCAGGAAGAAACGGACTTCCATCCCGATCCCAACGACAAGACGGTGAGGGAGGTGCTGGCTCCCGTGATGGCGAAAGCCCCCGACTGGACCAAAGACGTGGCCGACCGCATCAAGCTCCACGGCTACGCCCAGGGCGCCTACATCTTCAACAACGCCAACGGCGAAAACAGCAACAGCTTCAACATGAAGCGCGTCATCTTCTGGGTGGACGCCCGCATCACCGAGCGCTGGTCGTTCTCCTTCATGCACGACTTCATGTCCGTCGTACAGGAATACTACACCGACTTCAGTTTCTTCAAAAACAAGAAATATCTGACCGTACGTTTCGGTCAGTTCAAGCACGGCTACAGCTACGAGAACCCCCTCTCGCCCACTTCGATGGAGACCGTCGACGTCTACAGCGAGGGTGTCACCTATCTGGCCGGCTGCGGCAGTGACCGCATGTTCGGCACCTCCTACGGCCGTGAGATGGGTCTGGCCCTCTTCGGTGAAGCCGCCAACGGCAAGTTCGCCTACAACTTCCAGGTGCTCAACGGCTGCATCATCAACAAGATCGACAACAACAACCAGAAGGACGTGCTGCTGCGTCTGGAGTACCGTCCCGTCAAAGGCCTCAACATCGTGGCCACCGGACGAATGGGACGCGGACAGAATATGCTCGACCACGAATCGGAACTGACGGGCGTCGGCGCCGGCGAACGCTACATCCGCAACCGCTACTCCGTGGGCGGCGCTTACGACTGCAAGTGGATTCGCCTCCACGGCGAATATCTGGAGGGCAAGGACGGCACCGCCATTTCGCGCGGCGGCTATCTCACCGGCAGCGTACCTCTGGGCCTGAAGGGCTTCGAGAGCGTCTTCTCCTACGACTATTTCAACTACAACGTCGATCGCGACTACGGCCAGCACAAAGCCGTCTTCGGTCTGCAGTACTGGTTCTTCAAGAAGTGTCGCGTGCAGGCGCAGTACGTCTACAAGTCGGCCAGCATCAACGGCGGCAGCTACGTGCCCGGCGCCAATCACGGCGTGCAGGTGCAGCTGCAGGTGCGCTTCAACTGATTTTCCCTTTTGTCTAGAAACAAACACACATAAGCTATGTTCATCAAAATCAGTCTTACCCTCATCTTCCTCATCGTGATGATCGGTGTGGGCCTTTATTCCCGCAAGCAGGCCCGCAGCGTCGACGGCTTCGTTCTGGGCGGACGCAACGTGGGCGGATGGCTCACGGCTTTCGCTTACGGCACCAGTTATTTCTCCGCCGTCGTCTTTGTGGGCTACGCCGGACAGTTCGGTTGGAAATACGGCATGAGCGCCTCGTGGATCGGTGTGGGCAACGCCGTCATCGGTTCGCTGCTGGCCTGGCTCGTATTGGGCAAACGCACCCGTGAGATGACGCAGAAGCTGCAGTCGCGCACGATGCCCGACTTCTTCGGCAGCCGCTACGGCGACGAAGGGCTTCGTGTGGTGGCCAGCATCATCGCCTTCATCTTCCTCATCCCCTACACTGCCGGCGTCTATATGGGCATCTCGAAGCTCTTTGAGATGGGTTTCAGCATCCCCTACTCCTACTGCGCCATGACGATGGCCGTACTGACGGCGGTCTATGTGATTCTCGGCGGCTACAAGGCGACGGCCATCAACGACTTCATCCAAGGCCTCATCATGCTCTTCGGCATCACCACCGTCATCGCCGTCGTGCTGGCCGGACAGGGCGGATTCTCGGGCGCTTATGAGAAGATGCTGCTGCAGGCGCCCAATGCCGACGACCTCAGCCAGCGCGGCGCCGAACTCTATCAGAACTTCAAGGCCGGCGACTTTGCCTCCTGGTTCGGCCCCAATCCGCTGAGCCTCCTCGGCGTCGTCATTCTGACTTCGCTCGGCACGTGGGGACTGCCCCAGATGGTGGGCAAGTTCTACTCCATCACCGACGAGGACGCCATCCGTCGCGGGACCGTCATCTCCACCGTCTTCGCCCTCATCGTGGCCGGCGGATGCTACTTCCTCGGTGGCTTCGGACGTCTCTTCGTCCCCACCGCTTTCAATGCCGAGACCGGTAAGTTTGCCTACGACAACATCGTGCCCACCATGCTGGAGACGCTGCCCGATGCACTCATCGCTCTGGTGGTGCTCCTGGTGCTCTCGGCCTCGATGTCTACGCTGGCCGGTCTGGTGCTGACATCATCTTCGACCATGACGCTCGACCTCATCTATCGCGACAAGAAGGCCAATGCCGACGAGGTGCGCGAGGGTGAAATCGATGACACCGTACGCGGCGCCATCGAGAAGCGCAAGGTGGTCGTCATGCGCGTGCTAATCGTCTTCTTCATCGTCATCTCGCTGATGATTGCCCTCAATCCGCCTCAGTTCATTGCCCAGCTGATGGGCATTTCGTGGGGTGCTCTGGCCGGCGCCTTCCTCGCCCCCTTCATGCTGGGACTCTATTGGAAGGGTGTCACCCGTCAGGCCGTCTGGGCCTGCTTCATTTGGGGTGTGGGCCTCACGGTGGTCAATATGATGACGGGCAACGCCATCCTCAACCCCATCGACTGCGGCGCTGTCGCCATGCTCGGCGGATTTCCCGTCGTTTGGATTGTCAGCCTGCTGACTGCAAAGAAGGCGTAAGAATATCTATTGGCAAACGACGGCCTCGGCGCCTCACTCCACGGTGACGCTCTTGGCCAGGTTACGGGGCTGATCTACATTCAGCCCCTTTGCTACTGCCACGTGGTAAGAGAGCAGCTGGAGCGGAATGACCGAAAGCAGCGGCACGAGCCAGCCGATCGTCTGGGGAATCTCGATGATGTCGTCCACCATTTTCTTCACCTGCTCGTCGCCCTCCGTCACGACGGCGTAGATGTGTCCGCCGCGGGAGATGACCTCCTGCATGTTGGAGATGATCTTCTGGTAGAGTCCGTGATGTGTGGCGATGAAGACCACCGGCATCTGCTCGTCTACCAGAGCAATAGGTCCGTGCTTCATTTCGGCGGCGGGATAGCCTTCTGCGTGAATGTAGGAGATCTCCTTCAGCTTCAGCGCTCCTTCGAGGGCGACGGGGAAGTTCCATCCGCGACCGAGATAGAGACAATTGGAGGATTCGGCGAAACGTTTCGACATTTTCTTGATCTTGTCGTTCTGCTTGAGCACCTTGCGAATCTTGTCGGGAATCTGCACCAGCTCGTGAATCGTCTCGTCATATTCCTCCTGCGTGACGGTGCCTTTGGCCATACCGAGCGCCAGCGCTATCATTGCCAGCACGGTGACCTGTCCGGTGAAGGCTTTCGTGGAAGCCACACCGATCTCGGGACCCACGTGGATATAGACGCCCGTGTGACTCTCGCGGGCAATACTGCTGCCCACGCCGTTGACAATGCCGAAGACCATCGCTCCGTGGGCTTTGGCCTGCTGGATGGCAGCCAGCGTGTCTGCCGTCTCACCGCTCTGCGAGATGGCCATCACGACGTCGTCGGGCTCGATGACGGGATCACTGTAGCGAAACTCCGAGGCGTAAGCCACCTCCACCGGGATGCGGCAGAAATGCTCCAGATACTGTTTGCCAATGAGGCCGGCGTGCCACGAAGTGCCGCAGGAGACGATGATAATGCGGCGCGCTCTGAGGAGTTCGCGCCTGTGCTGCGTCACAGCCGAGAGCACCACCTGCAGTCCGCTCGTCGGACCGTTGTGGCCCGTCTGCGCCGAGGAGTAAGGCGACTCTACGATGCGGCCGCTCATACAGTCTTTCAGCACATTGGGCTGGTCAAAAATCTCCTTGAGCATGAAGTGGTCGAAGCCGTCGTGATCGAGCATCGAGAGGTCGAGATTCACCTCCTTCACCTCGCCCTCGGTCTCTTCGCCAGTGAGCTTGTATATCTTGATATCCTTGCCGCGTGAGATGAGCGCCACCTCCTCGTCTTTGAGGTAGATGATGTGCTTGGTGTATTCGGCGATGGGCGAGGCGTCCGATGCCAGGAAAAACTCCGAGCGGTCGTCCACCACGCCAACGGCCAGAGGCGAACTCTTGCGGGCGCACACCAGCTCTTCGGGATGACGTTCGTCAATCACGGCGATGGCGTAAGCGCCGTAGACGAGATTCAGCGCCTGACGCACGGCGTCGCACAGGTTGCAGCCGTTCTGCTTCTGGGTGTATTCGATGAGCTGCACCAGCACTTCGGTGTCGGTCTCACTCTTGAAGTGGTAGCCCTTGCGCTTGAGCTGCTCGCGCAGTGTGGCGTAGTTCTCGATGATACCGTTGTGCACCAGCGTGATATGTCCGGATTCCGACACGTGGGGATGGGCGTTTGCCTCAGAGGGCACGCCGTGTGTGGCCCATCGCGTGTGGGCGATACCCAGCGTGCTCTTCATCGCTGCGGGCGAAGCGGCTTTGGCGGCCACTTCTTCCAGGTCCGACACCTTGCCTTTGGCCTTGTACACCTTGAGGCCCTCGTCCGAGAGCAGGGCGCATCCGGCGGAGTCGTATCCGCGGTATTCCAGGCGGTG
>CACZUX010000042.1 GCA_902784475.1 uncultured Bacteroidales bacterium
TTATGCATTTATCAATTCTCCCCGCATCAACTCGAAGGGGCAGAATACCAGCGCCGTGTTGGGCTTTGTCAACACGCTGGAGGAAATACTTCGCAAACAACAGCCCTCGCACATCGGCGTCGCCTTCGATCCGCACGGCGGCACATTCCGTCATAAAGCCTTTCCCAGCTATAAAGCACAACGCGAACAGACGCCGGAAGCCATCACCTTTGCGGTGCCCATCATCAAACAGATTCTGGAAGCCTATCGCATCCCCATCTTGGAAGTGGCCGGATACGAAGCCGACGACGTCATCGGCACTCTGGCACATCAGGCTGACGAGCAGGGCATCGAGACCGTTATGATCACGCCCGACAAGGACTACGGACAACTCGTCACCGAGCGTGTCACCATGCTACGTCCACCTGTAGGCAAGAGCGACTGGACCGCTATGGGTCCTCACGAGGTGTGCGAAAAATGGGGCATTCAGAATCCCAGGCAGGTCATTGACATCCTGGGGCTCATGGGGGACTCCTCCGACAACATACCCGGATGCCCGGGAGTAGGGGAGAAGACGGCCACCAATCTCATTCAACAGTTTGGCGGCGTGGAAGGACTCCTGCAACGAACTGACGAGCTCAAAGGCGCCATACAGAAGAAAGTGACGGAAAACGAGCAGCAGATTCGCGACAGTTATTGGTTGGCCACAATAGCGCTTGACGTTCCCATCACATTGGATATGAACCTGTTGGAGCGCAAGAATCTGAACGAAGACGCGCTGCGCAAAATCTACGAATCCCTTGAGTTCGGCTTCCTGCTGAAGAAGATTAAGGCCGGCGGTGCAGAAACTGATCCGACACCCAAAGCTAAAAAGAAACCGGCAGACAACGCCCAACTGGATTTATTCACCGACTTCAAGCCTCAGGACAACACAACAGCACCTGCGGAGCCGATGGAGGAGCTGGTGGAAAACGGGGAAGAAGTCATCGGACACGACCTCAAATCCATTTTCCGCAAGAACGGACAGGCGTGGCCGGAAAAGCCCTGCTTCGACACCATGTTGGCCCACTATCTGCTGCACCCCGAGATGACTCATAATCTCTCTGCCATATCGCAGGGAGAAAGTCTTACCGAACTGCGACAGCGTCTGGAACGGGAACTGAGAGAAGAAAACCTTTGGGACCTTTTCCAAACCGTTGAAATGCCTTTGGCGCCCGTTCTTTTGGAAATGGAGAGGGTAGGGGCCCGCATCGACACGGAAGGCCTGAAGGAGACCTCACGGCTTTATACCGAGCGGATGAACGTTCTGGAGGAAGAGATTCATCAACTGTCCGGAGTGCCCGGATTCAACATCGCCTCGCCGAGACAGGTGGGAGAAGTGCTCTTCGATCGTCTTCATCTGAGCGACAAACCGAAAAAAACCAAGACCGGGCAGTATGTGACATCGGAAGAGATACTGGAGAGTCTGCGCGGCAGCCATCCCATCGTGGAGAAAATCCTCCAGCACCGCAGCCTCAAAAAGCTGCTCGGCACATATATCGACGCCCTCCCGCTGCTCATCAACAAGGAGACGGGCCACATCCACACCACCTTCAATCAGGCCGTCACAGCCACCGGACGCCTCTCCTCGTCCAATCCCAACCTGCAAAACATTCCCGTGCGCGACGCGGAAGGTAAAGAAGTGCGCAAGGCTTTCATTCCCGACGAGGGCGAGCTCTTCTTCTCCGCCGACTATTCTCAGATAGAGCTGCGCATCATGGCGCATCTCTCCGGCGATCAAAATCTTATCGACGCCTTCCTCAGCGGACAGGATATTCACGCCGCCACCGCTGCCAAAATCTTCCACAAGAAGATAGAGGAGGTGACCTCTGACGAGCGACGCAGCGCCAAAACCGCCAATTTCGGCATCATTTACGGCATTTCGGCCTTCGGACTGGCTCAACGTATAGGTTGCAGCCGCAGCGAAGCCAAGAGCCTGATAGACGGCTATTTTCTCACCTATCCGAAGGTGCGCGACTATATGGACGAGAGCATCCGCCTGTGCCGCGAGCGCCTCTACGCCGAAACCATCTTCCACCGTCGCTGTCACCTGCCGGATATCATGAGTGGAAACGCTGTGGTGAGAGGCTATGCCGAGCGCAACGCCATCAACGCGCCCATTCAGGGCAGTGCTGCCGACATCATCAAGGTGGCCATGATTCGTGTGGCCCGCCGCATGAAGCAGGAAGGCGTCAAAAGCCGCATGATACTTCAGGTGCACGACGAACTCAACTTCTCCGTGCCTCGCGATGAAAAAGAGCTGATGCAGCGCCTGGTTCTTGAAGAGATGCAGGCAGCCGTTACGCTGCGTGTGCCGCTCATTGCCGATGCAGGGTGGGGCAGCAACTGGCTGGAAGCTCATTAAAATACAGATACAGAACACAATAGATTAGTTAGAAGAAAAAATGAATGGAAAAGTTATAAAACTGACTGCTTTCTCCCTCCTGTTCTGCTTGTTGGGCGCTGCAAATGACGGTGCCCCGGGAAAGAAGAGCGAGGGCGGCGTCAGAGCGGACAGCACCAAGGTGGACAGCACTAAAGCAGACACCGTTCATCTTGATTCCCTGCGCATTCATGTGTACAAGGATTCTGTATACGTCAGTGTGGCTACGGAAGACACGATAATGCTGCAACCCGGGGAGTCGGTCATTCAGCTCAAAGAGGTGGACATCTACAGCGACAAGGAAACCGACTTGGAAAAAGCTCTCAAAGCCTCTCTCGGCAACAGCTTGGAGCTGAATGCTCCCGGCAGCATGTCGCTCTCCGACGGCGTACGCAAACTGCTCGGACGCAAAGGCACCAAAGAGCAGCGCAAACGTGAAGAAACCAAGAAACGACTGGAGCGTCTCGACCGGGTCAAGACCTTTGAGGAACAGCTTCAGGAGGCCATCCTGATGCAACAGCAACTGGACTATCAGGACTCGATCATGAAAGCACAGAAAAGACAAAATAATAAAAAATAAAGACATACCATGAAAGTCATCAATCTCTCATCCAAACCCACCATTCTCTCACAGTTTCTGTCAGAAATTCGTGACGTGAAAATTCAGGGCGACCGTCTGCGTTTCCGTGAAAACATTCGCCGTATCGGCCACATAGAAGCCTATGAGGTCAGTCGTCTCTTGAACTACAAGGAAGAGGAAATTCAAACGCCTGTGGCCAACTGCACCGTGCAGCGTCTCGATGAGGACATCGTCCTGGGGACCGTGTTCCGTGCCGGGCTGCCTCTTCACGAAGGTTTCCTGGATTTGTTCGACAACGCCGGCAACGCCTTCGTGTCCGCCTACCGCTACTATCTCAACCGAGAAGGTACGAACATCGGCGTCAACATTGAGTATCTGGCCACACCTTCTCTGGAGGGCAAGACGCTCATCATCGTCGATCCCATGCTGGCCACCGGCGAGAGTATGGAGCTGGCCTACAAGGCTTTCAGCACCAAAGGCATTCCCGCCCGCCTTATCATGGTCTCCGTGATTGCCGCCAAGAGCGGGGTGGACCATCTGCGCAAGATCTTCCCCGAGGACGACGTCACATTCATCACCGCTGCAATAGATCCGGGGCTTAACGACCATTTTTATATAGTGCCGGGTCTTGGTGACGCCGGCGACCTCATGTATGGGGAGAAACTCAATTCAAGAAGAGACAATTAAAAAAACGAAACAATGCTGTTTGATGACATATCCGAAGGCATCAAGGAGGCCATGAAGGCCAAAGATGCCGTGCGCCGCGACACGCTGCGCAACGTAAAAAAGGTGTTTCTTGAGGCTAAAACCGCTCCCGGAGCCAACGACGAACTCTCCGACGCCGATGCCCTGAAGATTCTGCAGAAACTGGCCAAACAGGGTCGCGAATCCGCTGAAATATTCACCCAGCAGGGTAGGGCGGATCTCGCTGAAAACGAACTGGCTCAGGTGCGTGTCCTCGAGGAATATCTCCCCAAACAACTCTCCGAGGCTGAACTGGAAAGCGCTCTGCGCGCCATCATCACCCAATTGGGCGTCACCGAACCCCGCGAAATGGGCAAGGTGATGGGCGTAGCCACCAAACAACTGGCAGGCAAAGCCGACGGCAAGGCCATCAGCGCCATGGTGAAGAAGATTCTCGCCTAAAGACCCTTCCCGCTAGGGGAGCTGAGCTCCACCACCTCCAAGTCCTTAATTTCCTTTCCATCAACAGTGAAGCGCACCAGCGTTCTCACCGTTTGGAATCCCTGTATTCCGGCCGCTCCAGGGTTGATGTGCAGACAGCCCAACTGCTTGTCGTACATCACCTTGAGGATGTGCGAATGACCTGAAATGAAGAGCTGCGGTGGATTGCTGACCAGCTTTTTGTAAATGTAGGGCGAATAGTGTCCGGGATAACCCCCGATGTGAGTCATTACCACTTCAACTTCTTCGCAGCGGAAGCGATAAACCTCGGTGAACATACGCCTTACGTCGCCGCCATCGATGTTGCCGTAGACCGCACGCAAGGGGGCTATTTCCTGCAGACGCTCCACCAACAGCATGCTGCCGATGTCGCCGGCGTGCCATATCTCGTCGCATTCAGCGAAGTGCTTGGCGTAGCGTTCGTCCCACCATCCGTGGGTGTCGGAAAGCAGCCCTATTCTCTTCATGACAGATGCTTATTTCAGGAAGACGAAATACACCGCCATGATGAGACAGAGAAAGGCAGCGGCGTGGTTCCAATGAAGCGATTCACCCTCGAAAAACACGGTGACGAAGATGGTGAAGATGGAGAGTGTGATTACCTCCTGAATGACCTTCAGCTGCATCAGGGTGAAGGGCCCGCCGTTACCGATAAAACCGATGCGGTTGGCCGGCACCTGACACGAATACTCCGGCAGGGCCAGAAGCCACGACACCAGGATGACGAAAATGAGCGGCGTATGCGCCGTGAAGACGTTGATTTGCTGCAACTTCAGATGACCGTACCAAGCAAAGGTCATGAAGATATTGGAGACAATGAGCAGCGCAATGGTATAAAACTGAGTCATAAAGCGCTTTCTCCTTAATCCATGTTGTCTTCTTCCAGCGTGTGGAACGAGCTGCCGTCGAAGCAATGGGTGCAGACGTCCTCTTTGTTCAAACCAATGGCCTCGATGAGCGTCTCCAGCTTGGAGAACTTCAATGAGGTGAGACCCAACTGCTTGCGGATTTCCTCCACCATTTTATTGTATTTGGGAGAATCCGTCTTCACATAGTCTTCCAGATTCTTGGAATCGTCGCCTTCAAAGTCCTTGATGATGCGTCGCGTGATCAGCTCGAGGTCGCTCTTCGACGCCGTAAAGGCCACGAAGGGACAGCTGTAGATCAGGGGCGGGCAGGCAATACGCATGTGCACCTCTTTGGCGCCAAGTGTGAAGAGATCCTTCACGTTGTCGCGCAACTGAGTGCCGCGCACGATGCTGTCGTCGCAGAAGAGCATCTTTCTTCCTTTCAAAATGCTTTGGTTGGGAATGAGCTTCATCTTGGCCACAAGACGGCGGCGCTCCTGATTGGAGGGGGTGAAGGAACGGGGCCAGGTGGGTGTATATTTGGCAATAGCTCGGGCATAAGGACATCCGTGACCTTCGGCGTAACCCACAGCCATACCCACGCCGCTGTCGGGAATGCCGCAGGCATAGTCCACTTCCGTTGTATCCTCCCGACCCATCTTTCTGCCGCATTCGTTGCGCACAGCTTCCACGTTGCGGCCCTCAAACTGGCTGGTGGGGAATCCGTAGTACACCCAGAGGAAGGAGCAAATCTGCATCCTCTTATTGGGCTTACGGAGCGTCTCCATGCGGTCGGCATGGATGCGTACGATTTCGCCCGGGCCGAGGAAATGCGTCGTCTCAAAGTCCAAGTTGGGGAATGCAGAACTCTCGCTGGTGACGGCCATGGCGCCTTCTTTCTGACCCACGACGATGGGCGTACGGCCCCAACTGTCACGGGCGGCGATGATGCCGTTTTCAGTGAGCAGCAGCATGGAACAGCTGCCCTTGATGTTGCGGAACACGTTCTCGATGCCGTCCACAAAATCTTTGCCCTTGATGATCAGCAGCGACACCAACTCTGTGGGGTTGATGCGGCCGGACGAGAATTCCGAGAGGTGCATGTTTTCCTGAAGCAATTGACCGGCCAGCTGCTCCATATTGTTGATTTTCGACACCGTCACCAGAGCGAAGCGCCCCAGGTGGGAATTCATCAGCATCGGCTGTGCATCCTGATCGCTAATCACACCGATACCGCTGTTACCCTGGAACTTGTCCAGCTCGTCTTCAAAGCAGGAACGGAAGTATTTGTTTTCCAGATTGTGTATGCTGCGCAGGAATCCGCATTCTTCGCTGTACGTGGCCAATCCGCCCCGCCGCGTTCCGAGATGTGACTGATAGTCCGTCCCGTAAAACAGGTCCGACACACAAGGTTTCTCACTTATTGTTCCGAAAAAACCACCCATATTATTTCTTTTGCTTTATTTGTTTCTTTTTCAATAGCTCACCGTACATATCAGTCCCAGAGCCCTTATTCTCTCCGCAACGGCATCCATTTCTTCATGCGAGGCCTTCTCCAATCCCTCCACCGGTGTGGCGCGGTCGATGGTGTAGATCATCACGCTGCGGGGATTGATTTCTTTAAGGCACGCCAAATAGGGCTGCAGATAATCCTCCGTCAGGTCGTTGGCGTCCCGGCCCTTCATGAACATCGTCTGGATGATGCACTGGCCCTGCATGGCTTTCAGGCCTTCTATGATCTTCCGGACGTCGTACTGACCCACCGGACGGTCCACATGTTCTATGTAAGAGGCATCCACCGTATCGAGCTTCATGATGGGATTGTCCAGCAACATCAGGGCTTCTCTCACCTTCGCGTCGGTGACTCTCGTGCTGTTGCTCAGTATGCTGATTTTGGCCGAAGGACAATATTCGTTTCTCACCCTGATGACTTCCTTTACGATGTCGGGAAAGTCGGGATGCAGCGTGGGCTCCCCGTTTCCGGCAAAAGTCAACACATCGGGGACGATGCCTTCCTTTTTGAGCGCTTCAAGTTTTTCCCTTAGTTTTTCTCCCACAGCTTCTTTGGTGGGCAGAGCGGCAGTGGCTTTACTGTCTTTGTTCAGTCCGCATTCACAATAGATGCAGTCAAACGAACACCATTTGCCGTCGGCCGGCAACAGGTTGATGCCCAAGCTGATGCCGAGCCTTCTGCTGTGAACGGGACCGAATATGGGAGAATCGTACAATATCATAGTTGTCCGGCTTCCAGTTCCACGACGATGCGCTCTATCATGGCGTCTTCGTCGTCCGGTTTGTATTCTTTCTTAAGCGAGGCGCCGAAGGTCCAGGCGAACACCTGGTAGAAGTTGGCCCTGAACGGACCCAGAAAAGCCTTCAGAATGTGGAAGGAACTTTGGTTGCACTCTCTGTCGATGAGCTTGATGAGCAATTTGCCCTGAGTCAGCGAGAGTTTCTTCATCTGCGGCGTGTACTGCTTTTTTATGTCGCGCTCCACCTGCTTGAGATGGGCGTCTTTCTCCTTCTTTGTCGGCAGTGTTTCCAGCGTCTCGTAGGTTTCCTGCAACATGCGGTTAGCCATCTGCGCCAGCGGAAGCACCTTCTTCACGTTATACACCAGACGGTCGTATTTCCTTTTATGCTTGGCCGAAGTGAATTTGATGGGCGGATAGACCGGCACTTCAGGCAAGAGGTAAACCCACATGGTGTCTCCGTCAACAATTTCGGGTTTCGGGTAACGATATCGGGTGAGTTTCAACTCATAGTCCCGGGGGAGATTTTCCCAATCGTACTTGTCATCATCGTCCGCCCTCACTTGACCCGTCAGGAACGCCAACAATAATGCCAGTATAGACAATCTTCTACCCATACCGGGCGCAAAGTTACGAAAAAGTTTAAAGTTTGAAACTTCCCGACGTCATGTTTTTTTTGTAATTCACCTTTTTTTTGTATTTTTGCGCGGTAAACTATAGGCATACACATATGAAAGTATTTCAACACGTAAGTGACATAGGTCCTCTGGATGAGGCACTGAAAGAGGCTTTTAACATCAAGCAGGACCGTTATCAGTATGAGCGTCTGGGTCGTCACAAGACGGCGATGCTTATCTTTTTCAACAACTCTCTGCGCACCCGTCTCTCCACCCAGAAGGCAGCTATGAATCTGGGTATGAACGTCATCGTGCTTGACGTGAACCAGGGCGCCTGGAAGCTGGAGACCGAACGCGGCGTCATCATGGACGGCGACAAGAGCGAACATCTCCTGGAAGCCATTCCCGTGATGGGTTCATACTGCGACATCATCGGTGTACGCAGCTTCGCCCGTTTCGAAAACCGTCAGGACGACTACGAAGAGAAAATCCTGCAGCAGTTCATCAAATACAGCGGCCGTCCCGTCTTCTTCATGGAGAGCGCCACGGTGCATCCTCTTCAGGCTTTTGCCGATCTCATCACCATTGAAGAATATAAGAAGACGGAGCGCCCCAAGGTGGTGATGACCTGGGCGCCTCATCCCAGAGCGCTGCCTCAGGCCGTTCCCAACAGTTTTGCCGAATGGATGCGTGCCGCCGATGTAGAGTTTGTGGTGACTCATCCCGAAGGTTATGAACTGGATCCCCAGTTCGTTGGCGATGCCCGCGTGGAGTATGATCAGATGAAAGCCTTCGAGGGCGCTGACTTCGTTTATGCCAAAAACTGGAGCTGTCCCGGAGTCACGCTTCCCGACCGTTACGGCCAGGTGCTCGACGACTACCACAAGTGGATGGACTGGACGGTGAGCGATCGTCAGATGGCGGTGACTAACAACGCCCACTTTATGCACTGTCTGCCCGTACGCCGCAACATGATTGTCACCGACGATGTCATCGAGGCCCCCACTTCCCTGGTAATTCCCGAAGCTGCCAACAGAGAGATTTCTGCCACTGTGGTGCTGAAGAAGATGCTCGAATCGCTTTAAAAGCAAACAGATTTGCGCAAGCTCAACGTCATAGAGATGCACCGTCTTTCTCCCGAAGAGTTCCGGGAAAGTAAAAAACGGCCTGTCGTGGTGGTGCTCGACCGGGTGCGTTCGCTCTACAATGTAGGCAGCGTATTGCGTACGGCGGATGCTATGGCATTGGAGACTGTTTATCTTTGCGGCATCACGGCTACTCCGCCTCATCCCGAGATACACAAGACGGCACTCGGCGCTGAAGACACAGTTCGCTGGAAGTATTTTGAATCCACGCTTGAAGCTGTTGATGAACTCCATCGTGAAGGCTATAAGGTGTGGAGTATAGAGCAGTGTGAAGGCAGCACGATGCTGCAGAATTTTCACTATACCGGAAATGAAAAGTTAGCTATCGTGCTTGGCAACGAAGTGAAAGGAGTACAACAGGAAGTTATCGACAGATCGGATGGCTGTATAGAAATACCCCAATTCGGTACAAAACACTCTTTGAACGTGAGTGTGACGGCCGGTATGGTAATTTGGCATCTTTGTTGTTCACAACTTCAATAATATGTAGATAAGTGTTGATGAAAATTAATGCAAATTATACACCCTGTATGAAAAAGCAAACTTACCACTCTGTATGTTCACAACTTATGAGTGGATTATCTACATTTTATTATTTTGTAAAATACTCAATATAAAGCAAATATAATATTATCTACATATCTGCAGCACATCATAATTATCAACATAGAGTATTTAGAAATAAAAAAATAAAAAGAATATAAATATGGATATTAAGGAGAGCATCAAGCGTCTGGCCAAAGAAAAGAATGCCGTCATTCTGGCCCACTACTATGTTGACGGTGCCATTCAGGATATAGCCGACTTTGTAGGCGACTCTTTGGCTTTGGCCCAGCAGGCCGCCAAGACCAGTGCCGACATTATTGTGATGTGCGGCGTCCACTTCATGGGCGAAACCTGCAAGATACTCTGCCCCCAGAAGAAAGTCCTCATTCCCGATCCCAATGCCACCTGTTCTTTGGCAGAGAGTTGTCCGGCCAAAGAATTTGAGGCTTTTGTCAAGGCTCATCCCGGCCATAAGGTGATTTCTTATGTCAACACCACTGCCGACATTAAGGCTTTGACCGATGTGGTGGTGACTTCCGGCAATGCACGTCAGGTGGTGGAATATTTTCCTAAAGACACACCGATTATCTTCGGTCCCGACCATAATCTGGGTAACTACATCAACAGCATCACCGGACGCAACATGCTGCTCTGGGACGGTGCTTGTCATGTGCATGAGAAGTTTTCGGTGGAGAAGATAGTGGCTCTGAAAAAGCAATATCCCGAAGCCAAGGTTCTGGTGCACCCCGAGTGTCGCGGTGCCGTGGTGAAGTTGGCGGATAAGGTTGGCAGCACGGCCGCTCTGCTTAAATACAGTATTGAGTCTGAGGCTTCTACCTTCATCGTGGCTACCGAGAGTGGTATCCTGCACGAGATGCAGAAGCGTGCACCCAAAAAGACTTTCATTCCCGCTCCTCCCGACGACGCCACTTGCAGCTGCAATGAGTGCAACTATATGAAACTCGTAACCTTGGAGAAGGTATATAATTGTCTGCTTAACGAATCGCCTCAGGTGGAGGTGAACGAAGAGGTAGCCCGTCGTGCCGTTTTACCCATCAAGAAGATGTTGGAAATAAGCGAAAAACTGGGCCTGTAGAAGTAATAGGGTAGGATAGAGCATTTAAAAAAATAACAATGAGTGATTTGCCTATTATAATCACCGATCTGGCCTACATCCTTATTGTAGCCGGTATCACTACCATCATCTTCAAGCGTCTCAAGCAACCTTTGGTTTTGGGTTATATTGTGGCCGGATTCCTTACGGGTCCCAACATGATCTACATGCCTTCCATCACCAATATGGAGAACGTGGAGGACTGGGGTCAAATCGGCGTCATCTTCCTCATGTTTGCCTTGGGCCTTGATTTCTCTTTCAAGAAGATAGTGAAGATGGGTGTTGGGCCTGTTATATGTGCTTTCCTGGTGATGGGCAGCATGATGGGTGTAGGCAGTTCCGTGGGCCGTCTTTTCAGTTGGGGCGACATGGATCAGCTCTTTCTCGGCGGCATGTTGGCGATGTCGTCCACCACCATTATATATAAGGCCTTCGACGATATGGGCATGCGCCATCGCAAGTTTGCGGGCAATGTGCTCTCCGTGTTGATTTTGGAGGACATTTTGGGCATCCTGCTTATGGTGGTTTTGAGTGCTATGGCCGCTACGCGCAAGTTTGAAGGCGGTGCTCTCATCAACTCTTTGGCTCAGTTGGGCAGTGTGCTTTTGTTGTGGTTCCTGGTTGGCATCTACATTTTACCGCTTTTCCTCAAGAAAAACAAACCTTATATCAACAAAGAGACCCTGCTCATCGTCTCCAGCGCACTGTGTTTTCTTCTGGTGGTCATCTCTTCCCGTGTGGGCTATTCTCCAGCTTTCGGTGCTTTCATGATGGGCAGCATCCTTTCGGAGACGATGGAGGCGGAAGATATAGAGCACACCATCGGTCCGGTGAAGGATCTCTTCGGCGCCGTCTTCTTCGTCAGTGTGGGCATGATGGTATCGCCTCATGTACTTTTGGCGCATTGGCCTGCTATTCTTGCGCTCACAGGCGCCATTATTGTGGGTCAGATGGTGTTGGGCTCTCTGAGTTTCTTTGTCACCGGCAGCAGCGTCAAGGACGCCATCTCCAGCGGTTTCAGCATGACACAGATTGGTGAATTCGCTTTTATCCTGGCTTCTTTGGGCGAAAGTCTCGATGTTACCAGCGATTTTCTTTATCCCATAGTGGTGGCCGTCAGCATCGTCACCACCTTTACCACGCCTTACATGATCAAGGCTTCCGAGCCGGCGGCTTCTTTTGTGGAGCGCATCCTCAAGCGCATCAACATGAAGGGCCTCCATCGTGTTTCTTCTTCCATTGAGGAGCGCGCTACTATTTCCCTGAGCGGCGATTCCCACAAGTGGAAGGTGCTCTGCACTTCGCTGCTCTATCAGACGGTAGCTTATTTCGTGCTGGCTTCCACCGTGGTGTCTCTGATGCTCTCTCTGCTCAAGCCCATCTTTCACTCTTTCTTGGAGCACTGGTGGGCCAACGCCATGTGCGTCATCTTCTCCATCATTGCCGCCAGCCCGTTCCTGCGTGCCATCGTGATGCGTAAGAACCGCAACGTCAACATGCTCTATTTTTGGAGAAAGAACTGGCGCACGCGCCTGGTCGTTGCGCTCCTCTTTATTCTGCGCTATTTAGTAACGCTGGCTATCATCTTCCAGTTGATTGTCCTGGAGAGTCCGCTACCTTTCCTGTGGAATTTCGGCATGGCCAATGTAGCTATGTTGCTCATCATCCTCAGTCGCGGCCTCAAGTTCATGAGCATACGTCTGGAGCGCACTTTCTTTCTCAACCTCCACCGCCGCGAGCTCAGCAAGCAGGGTCCCATCTACGGCAGAGCCCTTCGCGGCAGCGATCTGCATCTCACTTCCCTCGTCATACCGGAAAACAGCGCCTGGTCGGGCAAGTCGCTCGGTTCGCTCAACATCGGTGCCCGCACCCAGACTACTGTGGCGGCTATTGTGCGCGGTCGTCTGCGTATCAACATCCCCGACGGCAGCAATCGCCTCTTTCCCGGTGATGTGCTCGAACTGGTGGGCGACGATGCCGGCATTGAGACAGTCCGCTTCTTCCTCCAGACGGAGGTGTTGAGTCCGGAGGCTATGGCTTCCGGCCATCAGCTCACGCTGCAGAAGTTGGAGATTGCACCGCATTCTCCTTTGGTTTTCCAGACCCTAGCCGGGAGTCAGATTCGCGACAAGTTCCATTGCAGCGTCATCGGCCTCGAAGACAAGATGGGCAACTTGCAGCGCATGCCGCCCCACCACATCTTCATCAAGGGTGAGATTATTTGGGTCATCGGTGAATACGAGCAAATTGAACTGCTCCGACTCATCACGCATCCGGAGTTTATCATTAAAGAAGGAGAAATTCAGTTTGATGTTTAGTTAACAGTTAAAAGATAATAGTTAATAGTTAGATAATGAAGGCAGGTATAGTAGGACTTCCTAATGTGGGTAAATCCACACTTTTCAATTGTCTCTCCAGCGCCAAGGCTCAGGCGGCCAACTTCCCTTTCTGCACCATTGATGCGCAGCTGGGACAGGTCAGTGTGCCCGATGAGCGTCTCACCAAGCTCGCTGAACTGGTGCATCCCGGACGCATAGTGCCGGCCGTGTGCGACATTGTTGACATCGCCGGTCTGGTGAAAGGCGCCTCCAAGGGAGAGGGTCTCGGCAATCAGTTTTTGGCCAACATACGCGAGTGCGACGCCATCATCCATGTGCTACGTTGCTTCGACAACGACAACATCGTTCATGTTGACGGTTCGGTGGACCCCGTGCGCGACAAGGAAATCATCGACCTCGAACTGCAGATCAAGGACCTTGAGACGCTCGACAACCGACTCAAGCGTGTGGAGAAGGCAGCCCGTGTTGGCGGCGACAAGCAGGCCAAGATAGAACTCGACGTCATCGAGGCCTACAAAGCAGCGATAGAATCGGGCAAAAGCGCCCGTACCGTGCAGTTTGAGACGGAGGACGAGCAGCAAGCCGCCAGAGGCCTTTTTCTGCTCACTGCCAAGCCCGTACTCTACGTCTGCAATGTGGATGACAAGAGTGCCGCCACAGGCAATCAATACACTCAGGCCGTCGCCGAAGCCATCAAGGGCGAGGAGGCTGAGATGCTGATTATCTCGGCGCAGACGGAGGCCGACATCGCCGAGCTCGAGACCTATGAAGAGAAGCAGATGTTCCTCGAGGACATGGGTCTCTCGGAGAGCGGTTGCAACCGACTCATCAAGGCCATCTATCATCTGCTCACGCTGCAGACCTTCATCACAGCGGGTGAGATGGAGGTGAAGGCCTGGACCTTCCGCAAGGGTTGGAAGGCGCCCCAGTGCGCCGGCGTCATCCACACCGACTTCGAGAAGGGTTTCATCCGTGCCGAGGTAATCAAATACGACGACTACATCAAGTACGGCAGCGAGGCTGCAGTCCGCGAGGCCGGCAAACTGGGTGTAGAGGGTAAGGAATACGTCGTTCAGGACGGCGACATCATGCATTTCCGCTTCAATGTTTAGCACACTTTTCATCGACTGGAATCCCGACGTAGTGGCCTTTCATCTGGGCCCCTTTGCCGTGCGCTGGTATTCGCTCTGCTGGTGCGTCGGTCTCCTGAGCGTCTACATGCTCATGCACCGCATGTTTCGCGAGCAAAAGCTTACGGAGGAGCAGTTCGACCCCATGTTTCTCTACTGCTTTGCGGGCATCCTTATCGGCGCCCGTCTGGGTCATTGCCTCTTCTACGAGCCGGAGTATTTCCTGGCGCATCCTCTGGAGATGATTCTGCCCGTCAAGTTAGGCGCCGACGGCTCCTGGCACTTCACCGGCTACGAGGGACTGGCCTCACACGGTGGCACCATCGGCCTCATTGCGGCGCTTTGGTTCTTTGCGCGCAAGGTGCATCTCACCTATCTCCACGTCCTGGACAACGTGAGCATCGTCACCCCCATCACGGCGATGTTCATCCGTCTGGGCAATTTGATGAATAGCGAGATCATCGGCCGTCCTTCCGATGTGCCCTGGGCTTTTGTCTTCGAGCGTGTGGACGCCCTGCCGCGCCATCCCGGCCAACTTTATGAGGCGCTCTGCTATGCCTTCTTCTTTCTCATCCACTGGTATTGCTATCGTCGTTGGCCTGAGAAGGTGGGCACGGGCTTCTTCTTCGGCCTCTGCATTTTCCTCATCTTCCTCAGCCGCATCTTCATCGAATATACCAAGGAGAATCAGGTGGCCTTCGAGGACGGCATGCTCTTCAACATGGGGCAGCTGCTCTCC
>CACZUX010000043.1 GCA_902784475.1 uncultured Bacteroidales bacterium
GGTCTCGTCCTTCAACACCTCACGTGCCTTCTCAAGAGGAAACTCCTCGCGGGTCATCACTTCTTCGATAACACCGCCAAAATTCATTTTTGCCATTTTTCTTTCAGTTTTTAATGGTTAATTTATCAGTGATTTGTTATTTGTTTCTCATTCATTAAATATCACACGCGCCTGACATACGGTGTCTTCACCGCCCCGACGCACCTCCACATCGGTCTCGCCGCTCTCGCCCCTCTGCATGTAGAAGGAAAGCGTATCGCCCATGCGAGACTCTGCCTTGTAGGCAATCTCAAAGCGACGCAGGCCTCGCTCCAGCTCTTCACGGGAGAAGAGGTCGAGGATATGCTCCATGTACTTGATGGAGTTGACGTGACGGTTGATGTCAATGTCGCTGTAACGCGTTTCCAGACTGCGCACTAATTCGGGCTCTCTGAAACGGAAACGTCCGTGACCCTTGATGGGACAGACGTTCTCCTCCTCGGAAACGACGTAGTTGAGGATGTCGCCGTCGTAAAGGGAGAGCAGGTCGCAGGGGCGACGCGTCTCCATATCAATCATGGCCCACACACTGCGGGCATACCCCAAAACGGTGCCGTCAGCGCGATGGATGGAGAAGTTACGGTTGGTGAACAGCTTCATGACACTTTCCACCCACGTGCGTATCTCAATGTGCTCGTTCTGTCGCGGCATCTCGGTCATCTCCACGGAGAGACGCGAGAGCACCCATGTGTGGCGCGTCTCGTTGAGCGCCCCTATCCCCCACCCGCGACGGGAGGAGTGGTTGCCGGCAGCATTGAGAAGATGATTGCCCAAAACGCCCATAAAGATGCGCCCCGTGAAATCCACGTGGAACGGCTCAACGAACACCTTATGACTGTCTATCTTCTCCAACATGCGGGTGGCGCTTTCAATTGTTCTTTTGCGTGCGGGACTCCAGATAGCGATCAAGGTGCTCAATGCAGTCGCGTGTCACGGCGATGCGGCCGGAACGCACAAACTGACGCACGATACCCAAAGCGTTCAACTCCGAAAAGAGAGAGATGATGTCATCCGTCAGACCTTTCTTCTCAATGATGCTGAAGGTGGGGTTCACTTCCACAATGCGGGCGCCGCGATGACGCACGGCCTTGCTGGCAGCGGGATTCTGCAGGAGGCCTTCGGTGCTGACTTTCAACAGGCAAGCCTCCATAATGAAGATTTCCTCATCGGTGAAATAGTTGGCCTGGAGCACATCGATCTTCTTCTCAATCTGCTTGCAGAGCGTTTGGACCATCTCCTCGCTGCAGTTGCAGGTGATGGTGTATTTGTGTACGCCGGGCGTAGAGGAGGCGCATACATTGAGGCTTTCGATATTCACCTGACGGCGTGTAAACACCGCAGTAATCTGATTCAGTATTCCGGCGAAGTTCTCGGAATAGATAATCATTGTATAGAGTTTCGTTTCCATCAGCATTCTACGTTAAGTTGCATTTCGTCCACAGCACGACCGGGAGCCGTCATGGGCTCGACATTGGCATCGGGCTTGATCACAGCCTCCAGGAAGAAGGCACCGGGAGCATTGAGCATCTCCTGAATGGCGTCCTGCAGGTCGGCACGCTCCGAAACGATACGATGCGGAATGCCATAAGCTTCGGCTACTTTGCCGAAATCCGGGTTGCACATCGGAGTGAAGGAACGCCTGTGACTAAAGAACATATCCTGCCACTGGCGCACATTGCCCAAATAGCTGTTATTGAGGAGAATCATCTTGACAGGAATCTGATACTCCATGATGGTGCCGAACTCCTGAATCATCATCTGCAAACCGCCGTCGCCCATAAAGCAGCACACCGTGCGGTCGGGAGCACCGAATGTGGCACCCATAGCGGCAGGCAGGCCATAACCCATCGTGCCCATGCCGCCGGAAGTGGCGATGGAACGAGGCTTGTGATACTTGAAGTAGCGAACGGACATCAGCTGATTTTGACCCACATCGGTGACAAGAATCGACTCTCCACCGGTGGCTTTGGCCACGGCGTGGGCCACCTCACCCATGAGCAGCGGACCGCTGACGGGCTTCGTGGCGGGGGTAATCACATTGTCTATCTCCTTTTGGCGCAACGGCTGGAAAGAATCCTTCCACTCCGTATGGTCAGCCTTGCTGATGAGCTTCGTGATGGCCGGCAGCGTCTCCTTACAGTCACCGATGACGGCTACTGCGGTCTTCACATTCTTATCGATTTCAGAGGGGTCGATGTCGAGGTGAATCACCTTAGCCTGCTTGGCATATCGTTTGAGGTCGCCCGTCACACGGTCGGAGAAACGCATGCCGATGGCGATGAGCACGTCGGCCTCCTGCTCCTTGATGTTGACGCTGTAGCTGCCGTGCATGCCGAGCATACCCATATTGAGTTTGTGGTTGGAAGGCAGAGCAGACAGGCCCAGCATCGTGCGGCCGGCGGGGATGTCGGCCTTCTCGAGGAAAGCCTTCAACTCCTCCTGGGCATTGCCCAACTCAACACCCTGTCCCACAAGGGCCATAGGCTTCTTGGCATTGTTGATGAGATCGGCGGCAGCACGTACGGCCTCATCCTGAGGTTCGGGAGAAGGCACGTAGGAACGGATGAAGTCCACCTTGGCGGGCTTGTATTCCACAAGCTCCGTCTGCGCATTCTTCGTGAAGTCGAGCACAACGGGGCCGGGACGACCCGTGCTGGCAATATAGAAGGCACGGCTCACAGCCCATGCCACATCCTCGGCGCGGCGAATCTGGTAAGTCCACTTGGTGATGGGCTGAGAAACGCTCACGAGGTCCATCTCCTGAAAGGCGTCGCTGCCAAGCACGGCAGTACCCACCTGTCCGGCAATCACCACAATAGGCGTCGAGTCCATCATGGCGTCGGCCACACCGGTCAACGTGTTGGTCACACCGGGACCGGACGTCACCAGCGTCACGCCCACCTTACCGCTCACTCGGGCAAAACCCTCTGCAGCGTGTGTGGCGGCCTGTTCATGGCGCACCAGAACGTGTTCAAAACATTTCTTCTCTCCCCTCGTGTAATCGTACAAAGCATCATAGGTGGGCATGATGGCTCCTCCGGGATAACCGAAGATGGTGGTTACGCCCTCTGCCTTCAGCGAAAGCATCAGAGCCTCTGCACCTGTAATCTTTTCTGCCATTATATCTTCTGTCTGTTTCTTTTTTTGTTCAATCAATAATGCGCACACCGCCCTTGTCAGCCGACGAAACGCTCTGGGCGTAAGCACGAAGCGCCTTAGAAACAACACGGTTTCTCTTCAACGGCTGCTGGGGACGTGCGGCTAACTCTTCGTCGCTGAGCTTCACGTTAATGCTACGCGAGGGGATATCAATGACGATGATGTCGCCGTCCTTAATCTTGCCAATATTGCCGCCGCTGGCAGCCTCTGGAGAGATATGACCGATAGAGAGCCCGCTGGTGCCGCCGGAGAAACGTCCGTCGGTGATGAGCGCACACTCCTTGCCCATGTGCATGGACTTGATGTAACTTGTGGGATAGAGCATCTCCTGCATACCGGGACCGCCCTTTGGACCTTCGTGGGTAATCACCACGCAGTCGCCCTTCTTCACCTTGCCGCCGAGAATGCCCTCACAGGCGTCTTCTTGGGAGTCAAACACTACAGCGGGACCTTCAAAATGCCACAACTCGGGAGCAACGCCGGCAGTCTTCACTACGCAACCGTCCTGTGCGATGTTGCCGAAGAGCACAGCCATGCCACCGTCTTTGGTGTAGGCGTGTTCAATGTCACGGATGCAACCGTTGGCGCGATCGGTATCAAGCGTCTCCCAACGGCAGTCCTGAGAACCCATCTTCGTGGAAAACTTACCTCCGGGAGCGCTGCGATAAATACGCTCTGCCTCGGGGTCGATGCTCTCGCCCGTGATGCTGTACTTACGGATATCCTCACCCAATGTGGCGCCGTTGACACGCTTGCAGTCCAACTTGAGCAGGCCGCCTTTGGTCAACTCTCCAAGAATGCCGAGAATGCCGCCGGCACGGTTTTCTTCCTGTACAGAGTATTTCTGCCAGTTAGGAGCCAACTTACAGAGGAAAGGCACCTTGCGCGAAAGGCGGTCAATGTCCTGCATTCTGAAGTCCACCTCGGCCTCCTGAGCCACAGCCAGAAGATGCAGCACGGTGTTGGTAGAGGCTCCCATAGCAATATCGAGCGTCATGGCGTTGAGGAAAGCGTCACGGGTGGCGATGCTGCGGGGCAGCACGCTGTCGTCGCCCTCCTCATAGTATTTCAACGCATTCTTCACAATCAGTCGGGCGGCATCCTTAAAGAGCTGCACACGGTTGACGTGTGTGGCCAGGATGCTGCCGTTGCCGGGCAGCGAGAGACCGATGGCCTCCGTCAGCGAGTTCATAGAGTTGGCGGTAAACATACCCGAGCAGGCGCCGCATCCGGGACAGGCACACTGCTCCACTTCTGCAAGCTCCTCATCGCTCACGGTGCTGTCGCCGCCCTTAATCATCGCTGTGATAAGATCGGCGTTCTCGCCCTTATATTTGCCGGCCTCCATCGGACCGCCGCTGACAAATACGGCGGGGATGTTGAGCCTCATGGCTGCCATCAGCATACCGGGCGTCACCTTGTCGCAATTGGAGATGCAAATCATGGCGTCTGCCTTATGAGCGTTGACCATGTACTCTACAGAGTCGGCAATCACGTCGCGCGAAGGCAGCGAATAGAGCATACCGTCGTGACCCATAGCAATACCGTCGTCCACGGCGATGGTGTTGAATTCGGCCGCATAGCATCCAAGTTTCTCAATCTCAGACTTAACAATCTGACCGATTTCGTGCAAATGGGTATGACCGGGCACAAACTGGGTGAAAGAATTTACTATGGCAATGATGGGCTTACCAAACTGCTCCCTCTTCATGCCGGTAGCTACCCAAAGGGCACGGGCTCCCGCCATACGACGTCCTTCGGTGCAAACTGCACTCCTAAGCTGATTTTTCATTATTGTGCGTGTTATAATATTCTTCAATACATAATATCGGGCGCAAAGATATTTCTTTTTTTTCAAACAAGCCACAAAATTGCGCCTTTTGTTTGTCTATTCTCCGATTTTTCGTATCTTTGTCGGGAGAAAACGATTAATCCTTAAACCATATCCATCATGGCTCAACGTTTTATATTGAATGAAGTGAGTTATTTCGGAGCCGGCGCACGCCGCGAGCTCCCCGAAGTCATCAACCGCATGAATCTCCACAAAGCCCTTGTCTGCTCCGACAAGGGCCTCATCAAAGTGGGCACCACCAAGATGGTCACCGACGTGCTCGATGAGGCAGGATTCCCCTATGAAATCTATTCCGAGATTAAGCCCAACCCCACCGTCACCAACGTTAAGCTGGGCGTGGAAGCCTTCAAAGTATCCGGAGCCGACTGCATCATCGCCATCGGCGGAGGCAGCTCGATGGACACCGCCAAAGGCATCGGCATCGTGTCCAACAATCCGGAATTCTCCGACATCGTTTCGCTCGAAGGCTGCGCCCCGACCAAGCATAAGAGCGTGCCCATCATCGCTCTGCCCACCACTGCCGGCACGGGCGCCGAAGTCACCATCAACTACGTCATTATTGATGAGGAGCGTCAGGCCAAGATGGTCTGCGTCGACCCCAACGATATTCCCGCCGTTGCCATTGTAGACCCCGAACTGATGTATTCGCTGCCCAAAGGTCTCACGGCCGCTACCGGCATGGACGCTTTGACGCACGCCATCGAAGGCTACATCACCAAGGGCGCCTGGGTAATGTCCGACATGTATGAGTTGCAGGCCATCAAGATGATTGCCGAAAACCTGCCCCTCGCAGTGGAGGAGCCCACCAACCCCAAAGGACGCGAAGGTATGGCTCTGGCCCAGTATATCGCCGCACAGGCATTCTCTAATGTCGGTCTCGGTTTGGTGCACGGCATGGCCCATCCGATGGGCTCGCTGCACGATGTACCTCACGGTGTAGCCAACGCCTTGCTGTTGCCAACAATTATGGCATTCAATATGCCCACCCGTATAGAGAAATTCGGCATCATCGCGCAGCATATGGGCGTTGACACCAAAGGCATGAGCCCAGAGAAGGCTGCACAAGCCGCCGTCGATGCCGTACAGGCTTTGTCCGTACGCGTCGGCATCCCTCAGCATCTGAGCGACTTAGGCATCACCGCCGATGACATCCCAGCTCTGGCCAATCAGGCTTTGGCTGATGTCTGCACGCCGGGCAACCCGCGCGACGTCACCCTGGACGACATCAAGGCGCTCTACGCCAAGGTGCTGTAAACCGAACGGATGAGAACAGACGAATTCTTTCGAGCTTCCGGCCGCATTCCTTCGTGGGCTGCGGCCGTAAGCATTTATGCCACCATCATCTCATCGGTGACCTACCTCACCATTCCGGCCAAAGCCTTCGCCACAGACTGGACCTACTATCCCATGCTGCTGACCATCCCGATGGTGGTGCCCCTGGTGACGCGCCGCTATCTGCCCTACTTCCAACGCAGCGGATGCAGTTCGGCCTACGAATTACTGGAAAGACGATTTACGCCCCTAACGCGCTGGATGGCCTCCGGCTTGTTTTGCATTTATATGATAGTGCGCATCGCCCTCGTGCTGTATCTGCCGGCTTTGGCTTTGAGCACCGTAGCCGGATGGAGCATCGTGCTGTGCATTGTTCTGGTTGCTCTGCCCACGATGATATACAGCGCCGTCGGCGGACTGAAAGCGGTTATCTGGGGCGACGTCGTTCAGGGAGGGGTGCTCATTCTTGGAGCAGTTTTTTCACTAGCCTATCTCATTATCCACACTGAGGGAGGAGCGGAAGGCTTCATCAACATGGCACTTGAAGCAGATAAACTGCGACTGGTGGATTGGGACATGAGCGCCTGCAAGGCCACTTGGTGGGTGATTTTGGTGGGCGGCCTGGCCTCCAGCCTCATTTCTTACACCAGCGACCAGACCATCATCCAACGCTATATGGCCACACGCGATATCGCGGCCGGCAGCTGCAGCCTTTGGATGAACGCATGGCTTTATATAGGCAGTTCCGTGCTGTTTTACGCCATCGGCACGGGACTTTACACCTATTACTCCACACACGCATTGCCCGAGATGAGCATCGACGCCGTCTATCCCTACTTCATCGTGCACCAACTGCCCGCCGCCGTCAGCATTCTACTGGTGATAGCCCTCGCAGCCGCAACGATGAGTACAGTGTCCTCCTGCATCAACTCTCTGGCTACCGCATTTTGCGTGGACTTCGTACAAAGGCTGCACCCCTCCGTCTCCGAACGACGGCTACTCCTTTCTGCACGCCTGGTTAGCATCGCAGGAGGCACGATGGGACTCGTTGTAGCCCTCATGATGAGCACATGGAATATCAGTTCGCTGCTCGACTACTTCAACACCACGCTCGGCCTGCTTACTTCCGGGTTGGGCAGCCTCTTTTTTATGGCCGTCTTCATGCCGAAGTTAAAGGCCAGTATCGCTCTGACGGGATTCATTGCGGGAGAAGTCTCCGTGTTTGCCGTGTGGCTTCTGACCCCGCTCAACTTCTTTCTCTACGGCGCCATTGGCCTAGCCGTCAGCCTCACTACAGCTGCCGCATTAAACCTTTTGGCCGGCCGGAGGTCTAAACTATGACAAACCGTTAAAAGCATAACACTATGAAGAAATTCTTTATTGCCATTATGGCACTTACAATGACGCTGAGCATTTGCGCTCAGGACAGCATCGGAAACGCACGTCCCGAACGTCGTGAGTCGAACCGCCCCGGACGACAGAGAAGGGAGTTCACTCCCGAAGAGGTAGCCGCCAAGCAGGCGATGGATCTCAAGGAGAAGATTGAAGGGATCAGCAACCAGCAGTACGAGCAGATTTATGCCATCTATCTGTGGCGCGCTCAGGAGAGCAAACACGAAAGGGACTCCATCATGGCCAATAGAAAAGAAGGCGAGCGGCCTCAGATGAACCGCGAAAAGATGCAACAGAGAGAAAATGTCGTAGTGGACGCTCTCAAGCTGATTCTCGATGAAAAACAGTATGCCGCCTACGAAAAACTTCAGAACGAGCAGCGTCAGCGTATGCGCCAGCGCCAACGTCAGCGCCAAATGCAAAGACGCGAGGGTGAACGCATGGAGGGACTCCGCGAGCCCGGCAGGATGAGCGATGACAACATGTTCTGAGCGTTCTTGCCGCAGAACTTGATTTACACAAAACAAAGAAACTCCCCGCTATCGTAGCGAGGAGTTTCTTTTTGGGTGTCTAGTGGGACTCGAACCCACGACATTCAGAACCACAATCTGACGCTCTAACCAACTGAACTATAGACACCGTGTTGGTGGTCTTTCGTAAAAACCGCCGCAAAGGTAGGGATTTTTCCCGACTCCACCAAAAAAAAGTTCAACTTTTTATGCGTAAACCTGCTTTTTTCCCGCAGCGAGGGTGTTGAGCATGAGCATGCAGATGGTCATCGGCCCCACTCCGCCGGGAACAGGTGTGATATAGGAACACTTCGGAGCCACGTTTTCGAAATCCACATCGCCCTGCAGACGGAAGCCACTCTTCTTGGAGGCGTCGGGCACACGGGTGGTGCCGACATCAATCACCACAGCTCCCTCCTTCACCATATCAACCGTCACAAAAGCCGGACGCCCGATGGCTGCAATCACGATATCCGCTGCCGCACACTCTTCCTTGAGATTGGCGGAATGCGAGTGCAACACTGTCACAGTGGCGTCGCCGTACTGCTTCTGCAGCATCAACTGTGCCATGGGTTTGCCCACGATATTGGAACGGCCAAGCACAGCCACCTTCTTGCCGCTCGTGGGGATGTTGTAGCGCTGCAGAAGCGTGAGGATGCCCAGAGGCGTTGCCGAGATGAAACACGGCAGACCGATGGCCATACGCCCCACATTGACGGGATGGAATCCGTCCACATCCTTGCGGTAGTCGATGGCCTCAGTTACCTTTTGCTCCGAAATATGACGCGGCAGAGGCAACTGCACGATAAAGCCATCCACGCTGTCGTCTCTGTTGAGGCGATCCACCACAGCGAGCAATTCTTCCTCCGTGATGTCGTCCTCATAGCGCAGCAGCGTGCTCTGGAAGCCGCAGGCCTCGCAGGCCAGCACCTTGTTCTTCACATAGGTCTCGCTGCCGCCGTCGTGCCCTACCAGCACAGCGGCCAGGTGAGGACGCTTGCCGCCCTTGCTCACTATCTCTTCCACCTCAGCTTTGATTTCGGCCTTGATGGCTGCTGCGGTGGCTTTTCCGTCTATCAGTGTCATGCTTGATAATTCTTTATTAAATAGTTAAAAACCGGGGCGACCCTTCATTGCACGCGCCATTTGCGCCATGGCAGCGGGATTGGTGGCCATCTTCATCACCTTGCGCGTCTGGTCGAACTGCTTGATGAGGCGGTTAACCTCTTCCAACTTCGTGCCTGAACCCTTGGCGATACGCATCTTGCGCGAGGTATTGAGACATTCGGGGTGCTGCCGCTCTTTGGGCGTCATTGACTGAATGATGGCTTCGATGCCCTTGAAGGCGTTGTCGTCGATATCCACATCTTTGAGGGCCTTGCCCACACCGGGAATCATGGAGGCCAGATCCTTGATGTTGCCCATCTTCTTGATGGTCTGTATCTGCTTATAGAAATCGTCAAAATCGAATTTATTCTTCTTGATGCGCTCTTCCAGGCGACGGGCTTCCTTTTCGTCAAACTGCTCCTGCGCCCGCTCCACCAGCGAGACCACATCGCCCATGCCGAGGATTCGGTCGGCCATGCGTTCGGGATGGAACACGTCAATGGCCTCCATCTTCTCACCCGTGCCGATGAACTTGATGGGCTTGTTGACCACCGTGCGGATGGACAGAGCCGCACCGCCGCGTGTGTCGCCGTCGAGCTTGGTGAGCACCACGCCGGAATAGTCGAGGCGGTCATTGAACTCCTTGGCCGTATTGACGGCATCCTGTCCGGTCATCGCATCAACCACGAAGAGGATCTCGTGGGGATTCACGGCATCGCGGATGTCCTGAATCTGCTGCATCAGTTCTTCGTCCACAGCCAGACGGCCGGCCGTATCGATGATGACCACATCGTACGCTTTGGCTTTAGCCTCCTGTATGGCATTGAGGGCGACAGCCACGGGATCGGTGGCACCCTCCTCCATATAGACGGGCACGCCAACCTGTTCGCCGAGCACCTTCAATTGCTCCATAGCGGCGGGACGGAAGGTGTCGCAGGCGGCCAGCAGAGGATGCTTCTGACGCTTGTCGCGCAGCATCTTGGCCAGCTTGCCGGAGAAAGTCGTCTTACCCGAACCGTTGAGGCCGGCCATCAGGATGACCGTCGGCTGTCCGATGCGTCCGGGCAGAGACAAATCTGCAGCCTCGCCACCCATGAGCAGAGCCAACTCGTCGTGCACGATCTTCACCATCAACTGATGGGGCTTCACGGCCGTCAGCACGTTTTGTCCCAAAGCCTTCTGCTTCACCTGGTCGGTGAACGTCTTGGCCACTTTGTAGTTGACATCGGCATCGAGCAGGGCGCGACGTACGTCTTTCAGCGTCTCCGCCACATTAATCTCGGTGATTTTGCCTTCACCCTTAAGTATTTTCCATGAGCGCTCCAGGCGCTCGCTCAAACTGTCAAACATCTACTTTCTTTCCTTCTTATATTTTTACCTTAAACTGTTTTCTTTCCTATTTCAGGAACTTGACGGAACATTCTTCTCCGTCGGCCATCACGCGAGCCACATAGAGTCCGTCCGTCATACCGCTGACATTCACCACAGCGTGTCCGCCGCTCACGCTGATCTGACGACGGTCGAGCATTGCGCCGCTCATGCCGTAGATGCTGACGGTGACGCTTTCAGCTTCTTCGCTGCTGATGTAGAGATTGCCGCCATAGTAGCGCACGCTCAGACTGCCGGAGCGGTCGCCACCGTCGCTTTCAGCCAAAGATCGGATTTCTGTGGGATCGTCGGGGATGATGTATTCCTTGGCATACGACGTGAGGGTGTTCTGCTTGTCGATGGTGGGCAGCGTCATCAGATAAGTCTGCGTGCCGCCGTCGGGGAAACGGCCGACGGTCTGGTCGCCGTTCATCACACGATAAGGCAGTGAATCCACCCACTCGTATTTCTTCTTGTCCTCATCATACTTGCCGATGGCCACATAGAGCGGCTCGGTAGCAGAGTTGGACAGCTTGAAGTTGGCGTGAATCTGAGTATTCTCCGCCGTGATGTTCTTGTAGCGGTCACCGCACCAAATCAGCTTGTAGCCGTGAGCAGGGATGATGGTGGAGGCCTTCGAGTGCACGGAGGGATCGCTCTTGGTTGCCGTGGTGATTTGCCACTTGGCGGGATTGTCTCTGCGGTCGGTGATGCAGAGGCCAGCAAGATCGATGTCCTCGTCGGTGGTGTTGTAGAGCTCAATCCAGTCGTCCTTCTTGAAGAAGTCGTTAATGTAAATGCTGTTGCCGGCACTTACCTCGTTGATTACGATGGGCGCGGTGGAGAGGCCTTCCTCCTTCTTTTCTTCGTCGGTCAAAGGCTCCCAGACGGCCTTCAGGTTGTAGTTACCCGAAGCTTCGAGTTCCATTTCCGGATCGGTGTTCACAATCTGTCCACCGCCTCCGCCGCTGTAGTTCTGCTGGAGCGAAGCGTCGAAATAGACGTCCGACGACGTGCCGCTCTGGTTGTGCACCTCGACGGCAATCACGTTCTCTCCTTTCTTAAAGTATGAGGCGGCAATGTTGATAACATCCGTGTCGTAGGGGTCCGAACCGTAGGCGGAAGCGTAGTCCGTGTAGGCCGCACCGCTGTTGAGACGCTTGCGGGCCACTTCCTGACCGTTGACGTAGATGATGTAGCCGTCGTCGAAGTTAACGGTCATCTTGAAGACATCGCCGGCATCGGGCGTCATCGCCAGGTTGCAGGTCTTGCGGAAATAATAGGTCGGACGCTTCTGGTTGGGATTACTGCCCCAGTCCAGCGTGGTGACAATCACGGCACCGTCGTCGCGGCTGCGGAAACCGAAGAGTCCGCCACCCGAGCGCCAGCTGACCTGACTGCCGGTGGTCTTCCAGTCGGTGCCGGTCAGGTCGCCCTGATCGTAATACTGCCACGTGGCGTTCATAGGGAAGAGCATTGTGCTTTCCGAACTGCCGTCAACGTCCATCCATCCCAAGAAGCGGTAGCTGGCCGGAGCTATGGCTTTCACCTTCACGGGGTAGAACAGACGGCCGGAGAACTTGTCCGTGGGCACTGGGATGCCGTTCACCTGCAGCTGTCCGGCCCCAATGTTGCTGGAGAGAGATGCCGTGAGCGCACCCGTTGCACTCAGATAGTTGGTCATATAGTTCACCTGACGGGTCTGCATCTCACTCGTCATGGAGTTCAGCAGACTGTTGGCGTGCTGGTTGACGTACCAAACATTATAATAGCTTTCCCTTTCCAGCAGGCTGATCATCCTGTTGCGGAACTCCTCTACGATAGCGGTGCAACGCTCGGGTTCGAACACACTGCCGGCCACCAGACAGTAGGTGTCGATGAACTTCTTTCTGAACTCGTCGTTCTGCAGCATGTTGAGGAATATGGTCACCATCTTGACCTCTTCTGTGATTCGGTAAGAACTGCCGTCTTCGTTGTAGATGGTGTAGAAGGTGTAAATCCTCTGGTTTTCGAAGTCGGTGAAGGGATTGAAACTGCGGTCGAAGCAGTTATCCAGGTCGAAGATGACGAAGTGGAACTTGCCACCGGCGCTCTTGTCGCGGAAGGCCTTGAGGTTGTTGTGGGGCCAGTCCCAGTTGTTGGTGTAGAGCTGCAGGGCAAAATAGTTGCAGAACTCGTCTATGTCCACGATGTCCTTGATGCGGGTCCACGAATGTTCGTCGTAGGCCGTTGATGAGATGTCGTACCATTCGTCGAAGAGCTGGCTGTCGCCCGTGGTCTGCACGTAGCCCGAATCCACACTCATCTCGAAGGCGTCCTGCAGGTCGGTGTCCAGACCGTAGTTGGCGTAGCCGTATTGTCTGTTAGTCACTTCTCGAATGTTCATCGTGCCCTTGAATTCGCCGTTGATGAAGACGTGCGAGGGACTCGTTTCCTGAGCGTCGCAATAGATGCCAGAGCGGATAATCATCTGCTGCAGCATATTGTCCTTGCAGCGGCTCACGTTGTAGAGGTCGTTGCCGCCGTTGCGCAGCATTATCTGCTTGTATTTGTTGTAAGGCTTGGCGTCAAACCACACCTGCGAGAGGTCGTTGAGGCCGTAGGTCTTGGTGGCCTTGAGTTTAAAGGAGAGCAGGTTGCTGTAGGTCATACCCCACATGCGACTCCATCCTCCGGAAATGGCCATATCCACCTCCTGAGAGAAGTTGATGTCCCTGTTCTCGTCGATATATTCAAAGCTGACGGGACGGTCCCAATCCATATTCCAGTTGGCTTTGTCGGTGCCGGTCACACCGTTGCCGCTGCGGCCGTTGGTGCCCTTGGTATAGATACCGATAACGTCGTCGTAGAGGTTGTCGGGGTCGGTGTTGACAATGACCAGAGGCAACTCATAGTTCAAATCGTTGTAAATCCAACTGCGCGTCACTACCTCGCTGGGGATCATGCCTGTCTTAAAGAGGCGGAAGCGGTAGATGGCCGTCGCATCGACCTGAGTGGAGAAGCCGCCGCCATGCTGTTGCACGCCGTTGCTCAAGGTCGGTGTGCTGCCGTCGGTGGTGTAGACGAGCGTGGCGTCGGCGGGATAAGTCACCGTGAAGGTGAAGGGCGAGGTGAACAGGCCGGACTGACGGTCCACCGTCGGCCCGCTGATCTGGGTGGTGGCAAAACTGCTTGTCGCATTGGTCGCCTCGGGGGTGGGCTCTGCCGTCACGCCCCAGGCACCCGTGCCGTCGGTCTTGCGGGCATAAGAGGTACGCCCCTTCAGGCTGGGGAAAGTCTGTGTGGCCAGCACCTCGCCGCCACGACTGAGCACGCTGACGGTGCCGCCGTCGGTGTCGAGCTTCCAGTCCAGCTGCCTGTAGGCCCACTTGCCGTATTGTCCGTCGTAGTGATCAAACCACACGTTCTTGTATCCGCCGGGGGGGATGGCGCCGTAGTCCATCGGCAGGCGGGTTTCGTATCCTCTCAAGTCGTCCCTGATGACGACGCCACCCAAGTCGGCCGGCTGCGCCGTGGGGTTGTAGAATTCAATCCATCCGCCGTAGTTGAAGGAAGGATCGATGAACATATCCACGTTGCGCGACTGTATCTCGTTGATGAAAAGATTGTCTTTCGTAGCCGGGTGCGAAGTCACCATCAGGGTGCACTGGTCGCTCTTTTCGCTACCGTCACAACTCGTGGCCGTGATGATGCACTGTCCGGCCTCCACAGCGGTAACGAGACCGTTCTCATCCACTGTGGCCACATCTTCGTCGCTGCTCCACCACGAGAGCGAGGGATCGGTGGCGGTGGCGGGCAACACGATGACGTCCAGCTTGCCCGTCTGTCCCTTCTCCATGATCGGCGCACGGTCGGCGAAGGTCACGCTGGTCACAGAGGTCTGCGAAACTCTCACGGTGCACGATCCCGTCACGCCGCTGCCGTCAAGAGCCGAAGCCGTGATGGTGGCGGCGCCGACCCAATGCGCCGTCACGTTGCCTTCCTGGTCCACGGTGGCTACACTCTCGTCACTGCTCTCCCACCTCAGTTTCTGAATTGTGGCCGTCGAGGGCTGCACCGTCGGGGTGAGCTGCCTCGAGTTGAAGCGCGTCATGCGGTAGCTGGAGGGCGAGAAGGTGATGG
>CACZUX010000044.1 GCA_902784475.1 uncultured Bacteroidales bacterium
GCTCAGCATAAAATAGCTCCGTCGTTGACTCAATGGTCTTTGCACCCCCTTCGGTTCCCCCGTTATCGGGGGACAGAAACGCATAAAATTAAATCTTCTGCGAAGTCTTACATGCTGTCAAGAGAAAAACATAGAATACCCCTGCTACGCAAGGATTAACGGAATCACGAATCTTTGGAATTACGGAAATACGGAGCTACGGAGTTACGGACCCAAGAATCTATGGAGGCTGCGAGCGAGAGGGTATAAGTTTAGAGTGAAAGATAGTATCCATAATCAGTGAGTCTCACTTGCTTTTAATGCACAAAACACCTTATAAAGTGGGAATATTAAAGAAAAAGTTCATAATTCTTGTTTATTAAGCAAATTATTTATATTTTTGTGTTCGAAAAGCAAAAAATAAAGATATGATTGCTACTATTTCAGCAGATATTGTTCGATCCACCTCGTTGCAAACGGAGTCTCTGATAGTATTGCGCAAAAGATTGCGCCGGTTGCTTGATGACTTTGAAGAGGACTACCCAGGTTTTTGGGCAAGAATTGTGAGAGGAGATAGTATAGAATGTGTCGTGCCGGAGTATAGATTCGCTCTTCGGATAACAATCCTCATAAAGTTGTTCGTGAAAATGCAAGCAGAGGACTGTGAAGGACATGCATTACTGCAGCGGTATGGTATTAGATTCTCCATAGGGGTTGCTGACGATAGTTATGCAGACAAAAAAGAGGATATTATAAACGGACCCGCGATATATCTGTCCGGCAGAAACCTTGATGAAATAAGCCGGAGGGATATTTATACGGCGTTTGAAGTGAACGAAGCTCCCATTGCATTTAACAGATTATTGGACTCGTATGTGGCACTGTTGAGTAATCTGGTAGATTCGTACTCGTCGAAACAGGCTGCGGTGGTGTTCTATAAGCTCCTGGGATATAAGGAGGTGGATATAAGTAAGCGATTGAATGTAAGTCAGGCGGCAGTGAACAGAAGGTCAACTGGTGCGCAGTGGGGTCTGCTGAATACTGCAATAAAGGACTTTGAAGGATTTGAAATAAAGAAGATATGAATATAGCATTATTTATGAATCTATTGTTGGCACATCTCGTTGGAGATTTTGTGCTGCAAACAGGAAAAACGTGCACTGATAAGCAAGAAAAGCATTGGAGAAGTTCATTCCATTATATACATGCAGCAATAGTTTTAGGCCTGTCGTGGTTGGCCTCATTGGATGTTAGTTTTATATGGTATGCCTTGGTTATCGGGCTAACGCATTTTGTGATAGATATGTGGAAAACGTACCATGCTGAGAATGTGAGATGGTTTGTCCTGGATCAGGCGCTGCATCTGTTGGTGATTGTTGGTGTGGTTTATACATGGACACTATGTCATGATTGGATTTTACCTCTTGGTGTTGAATTGTGGTATGTGGCCGCCGCTGTTGCATTGCTGATTTGTTGGAAGCCAGCGAATATTTTTATCAAGTTGACGCTGAAACACTATAGCGTGAATATGCCGGAGGATAAAGAGAGTGGTTTTAATGCTGGCGCTCTGATAGGTACAATAGAGAGGTGGTTGATATTAATTTTTGTGTGCCTGCAGCGGTATGAGGCGCTTGGTCTGTTGATAGCAGCGAAGTCTATTATACGCTTTGGAGATAAAGAAACGGCCAAGACAGAATACGTGTTGGCAGGAACCTTGTTGAGTATTCTTATTGCAGTGTTGGCCGGGATGATGGTGATAGGGGTGTTGAAACCTTAACTTTAACGTTGACCTTAACGATGAATACTATAGGATTCGCAACTATTAAATGGCTCACTAATGGCTCAGGAATGGGACTGCGATGTTGAAGATGTAAGATGTAAGATGGATCAAGAGACACGTTGGTTGACAAGGTATCATGAAGTTAAAACCTTCATTGAAGAGCATCATCGAAATCCATCGAAGCACCGCATAGAGGAGCATGATATGCTCAACTGGCTCAAAGCGAACAGGAAGGCGATGAATAAGGGCGAGATGAAGCCGGAGAGGGTGGAGATGTTTAAAGGGCTTCAGGCTTTGGTGGAGGAGAATAAAAGGAAGAATCAATACGCCTGATTATTCAAAAATGTCCCCGACGGGGTCAAATAACATAGGGTAGGGCCTTGACCCTATCGATGGTGCACCCACCATCCCCATCCACCCCCTCAGGGGGGGTATATAGTTATGAGCCCCTTACAGGGGCGGAATAAAACGGGGGACCCGTTTACGCAGGGCCAAGGCCCTACGCTAGGATATTTAGCCCTTTCAGGGCATTGGTGAATGGGGATGTCCCATTCACCCAGGGGCGAGCCCCTGGTCTCCGTTATATTGCCCCCGTTGGGGACAAAAAATGACGGCATTCGCTTGCTATCTGAGAAAAATTTCGTATCTTTGTAGTCTGATTTTAGAACTAAGAACTGTAAGCATAAAGAAGTTGATATGACTCAGAAACATCAGATACAGTTATTTGAAGAAAAGAAGGTACGTACCGTGTGGGACGATGAATTGCAGGAGTGGTTCTTTAGCGTTGTTGATATTGTACAAGTATTGACGGATAGTGCAGATGTAAAGCGGTATATTAAAAAGATGCGAAAACGTGACCCGGAACTTGACGCCAAGTGGGGTACAATTTGTACCCCTGTTCGAATGCAGGCAACGGATGGTAAGTGATGCCCGAAAGCAGTTGGAACAACGAGTGGGGCACTCTGTAATATCTCCTGCCAAAGCCGCAGACTATCTGCCACCAACGGAAGATTCAGATGCATTGCCGGAAGAGGACAATACGGAAGGATGAAGACTTCACTGCGGTGTTGTGGAGGAAAGTTATACAAAGCAATAACACATTCACTTCGTAGCGGAATAACTAAAACATAAAGATATGAAGAACTTTGAATTGATGGCGTTGCCATACGCTCCGGAGGCACTGGAGCCGGTGATAAGCGCTCAGACGCTGAGCTTTCATCACGGGAAGCATCTTGCTGCCTATGTGAACAACCTTAATAACCTGCTGCCCGGCAGCGGGATGGAGAATCTGTCCTTGGAGGAGATAGTATGCCAGGCAACAGGAGGTATACAGAACAACGCAGGACAGATACTGAACCACGAGTTGTATTTCGGCCAGTTTGCCGCTCCGAAGCAGGACAACGCTCCCTCCGGCAAGATGGCGGAGGCTATCGCCCGTGACTTCGGGTCGTTTGAGGCATTCAAGGAGGAGTTCCAGAAGAAAGGCGCCACGCTGTTCGGTTCCGGATGGGTGTGGCTGTCTGCAGACAAAGACGGCAAGCTCGTCATCACCCAAGAAGCGAATGCTGCCAACCCCATACAGAAGGGACTGACGCCGCTGCTGACCTTCGATGTATGGGAGCATGCCTATTATCTCGACTATCAGAACCGTCGCCCTGACCATCTCGCTGCGCTGTGGCAGATTGTGGACTGGAAAGTGGTGGAGGGGAGAATGAAGAAGTAAGAGGTAATATAGCCCTTACAGGGCATTGGTGAATGGGGATGTTCTATTCACCCAGGGCCAAGACCCTGGTCTCCGTTAGATTGCCCTCTCAGGGCATTGCCCTAATAACAAAAAAAACATGTCACAATCATTAGCAAAGATATACATCCACCTCGTGTTCTCCACCAAAGGCCGGACGGACACCATCCCCAAGGGCTACCTGCCGGAGGTGCACGCGTATGTGGCGGAGATATTCAATAACCACGGGTCCCCGGCCATACAGGTGGGCGGAACCGCCAACCATGTGCATATCTTGTTCCTTCTGGGCAAACAGGCGAACCTATCGGAAATCGTGCGAACCGTGAAATCCAGCACCACACGATGGATCAACGAGAAGACCGGGAGTCCGTTCCATCATTTTGCATGGCAGGACGGTTATGGCGCGTTCAGCGTGAGCAATAGCCATGTGGATGCCGTGGCGGCGTACATCAAGGGGCAGGAGGAGCACCACAAGAAGGTGACGTTCCAGGACGAGTTCCGCAAGATATGCCAGTTGTATAACGCCGGTTTGGATGAACGGTATGCGTGGGATTAGTTATTAGCCCCTTACAGGGGCCGTTAATTGGTATACGGGCCAATTAGATAGGGGCAAGCCCCCATCCTAAGATATATAGCCCTTTCAGGGCATTCACGACCCCGAGGGGGTCAAATAACATAGGGTAGGGCCTGGCCCTATCAATGGGATGACATCCATCCCATCCACCCAGGGGCAAGCCCCATATCCTAAGATATATAGCCCTTTCAGGGCATTCACGACTCCAATGACTATGAAGGATTATCCCGACAGGATGACGGCCGAAGAGGCGAGGGCGTTTGGCGAGGATGTGCTGAACATCGTGAGCCAGATTCCTCGTGGCAGGGTGATGACATACGGACATATCGCGCTGCTGGCAGGATGGCCGAGTCATGCGAGAATGGTGGGCCGCACCCTGCGATATACACCGGGAGCCGACAAACTGCCCTGCCATCGGGTGGTGAACAAAGAGGGGCGCACGGCACCGGGATGGAAGCGACAGCGGACACTGCTGGAGGAGGAGGGCGTGACATTCAAAGCCAACGGTCACGTGGATATGGAGCGGCACCAATGGAAATTGATAATTGATAATTGACAATTGATAATTGATAATTGAGAATTCGCGGCAAACAGCCGCAGACATAGCCTTCGCTTTACTCGGCCGCATAGCAGCTACGCTCGGCAGAGCTCAAACAAGCTTGGCTCTGCGCTCGCTTAATCGCAATGTTGAAAGTTGAGAGGTGAAGAGGTGAGGCGGCATATTTTGCCTTGGCGGGTATAAAATTGGTGTGACAGAGTAAAAATTATACCCGAATTGGTATATTATTCAGGAAAAATGCGTATATTTGTACCCGAAAAGGTATAACGAGCTATGATGTTATCGGATTATATTAAGGAAAAAAGGCGAAAGAACGGACTCTCGCAGGTGGAACTGGCGGAGAGGGCCGGAGTTGGGCTGCGGTTCGTGAGAGACCTGGAGCAGGGGAAGCAGACGCTGCGCATGGACAAGGTAAACGTGGTGCTCGCCCTGTTTGGGGAATGTCTCGGGCCGGTAAAAACAGATAATGTATGAAGCAGGCAGAGGTCTATGTGAATGAGGTGCGTTGCGGCATCCTGACAGAAGACGAGGAGGGCTTCCACTTCGTTTACGACGACAGGTATCTGGCCAGAGAAGACGCCGTGGCACTGAGCCCGACGATGCCGCTGACAGAGCCGCGATATGACAGGGAAATGATGTTCCCGGTGTTCGACGGGCTAATCCCTGAAGGGTGGCTGCTCGACATCGCATCGACGTCATGGAAGATAGACCCGCGCGACAGGATGTCGCTGCTGATGGCCTGCTGTAAGGATTGTATCGGCAATATCAGCGTAAAACCATTGGGTCATGAGTAAGTGCTTGTACTGTTATCGGGAGCTTGAGGACGGGCAGGTGGACTTTCATCCTGCCTGTGCACGAAAGATGTTCGGAAGCGAAAAGGTGCCGGCAATGCCCTATACGCGGGATAATATGTCGGAACTGGCACGGCAGGTGATCAGCACCAATGCGTCGGTGACGGGTGTGCAGGCCAAGATGTCGCTGGACGTGAACCGGGGCGGCAAGCATGAACCGGCCAAATTCACCATCGTGGGCCTGTGGGGCAGATATATCTTTAAGCCTCAGAGTGCGCAATACCCCTGTCTGCCGGAGTTGGAAGACCTGACGATGAAGATGGCCGAGGCGGCCCGCATCCGCACGGCCAGACATTCGCTCATCCGCATGGCGGACGGTGAGTTGGGCTATCTGACCCTTAGGATGGACCGTGGGCGGAAAGGCGAGAAAATATCGATGTTGGACATGTGTCAGTTGACCAACCGGCTCACGGAGCATAAATACCAGGGCACTTATCTGCAGTTGGCAGATACCGTCAAGAAGTATTCTGCGGCTCCGATGCTGGACGTGCAGCGGTTCTGGGAGATCGTGTTGTTCTCGTGGATGACGGGAAACTCGGACATGCACTGCAAGAACTTCTCGCTGATTGACACCGGACATGGCGAATACGCGCTGGCGCCGGCCTACGACCTGCTGGCCGTGCTCCTGGCCGACCCCGGGGACACGGAGGAGATGGCCATGAGTTTCGAGGTGGGCGGCGCAAAAGCAGGTTTTGGTCGCAGCACCTTCGTGACGGCCTTTACGCAGAGCGGCATCCCGGCTTCGGTAGCGGAAAAGATGATAGAACGGATGAGGGGCTGTCTGCCCAAATGGGAAGAGCTTATCGACCGCTCGTTCCTGCCCGAGGGGATGAAGGCGGCGTATCGGGAGCTGCTGCGGAGAAGGGATGAAGAGCTTATCCGGTGAACTTAGTATTTTTTGTTTGTACGCGGCAAATAATTCCGATAATCGCTTGCCGTATGAAAAAAAATTAATATATTTGCAAAGGAATTGCTGATAAAGGCGGTGGATAACATGAAAAACGGGATAATGAATATCTTCGGATTTGACGCGGCACAGCACAGGGTGCGCACGGAGATCTATGCCGGCATCACCACCTTTCTCACCATGGCCTACATCCTGGCCGTGAACCCCAGCATATTCAGCGCGCTGGAGCCCCAGGGCATGCCCTCAGGCGCGGTGTTCACCGCCACGGTGCTGGCCTCCGTCGTCGGTACACTGGCGATGGCCCTCCATGCCAAAAAACCTTTCGGACTGGCGCCCGGCATGGGCATCAATGCCTTCTTCGTGTTCGGCGTCTGTCTCGGGATGGGCTACAGCTGGCAGATGGCGCTGACGGCCGTCTTCATCGAAGGCCTGCTCTTCATCCTCCTCTCGCTCTTCAAGGTCAGAGAGCAAATCGCCAACGCCATCCCCACCGGCATGAAGTCGGCCATCGGAGGCGGCATAGGGCTCTTCATCTCCTATATCGGCCTGCAGCACTGCGGCATCGTCATAGCCGATGAAAACACGCAGGTCACCCTCGCCAACTTCAACACGCCGGAGGTGCAGCTGGCGCTCATCGGCTTCGTCATCTGCGGACTGATGGTGGTCAGAGACATCAGGGGCGGGCTGCTCTGGGGCATCCTGCTGACGGCGCTCGTCGGCATACCGATGGGCGTGACACATGTTGGGGAGATATTCTCCGCACCGCCGTCGCTGGCTCCGATATTCCTCCGGTTTGAGTGGCACAACATCCTCACGTGGGACATGCTGATCGTGGTGATGACCTTCCTCTTTATCGACCTCTTCGACACCATCGGCACCGTGATTGCCGTATCGCTGAAGGCCGGCATGGTGGACAAAGACGGTAAGGTGGACGGGGTAGGGCGCATGCTGATGGCCGATGCCGTAGCCACCACCGCCGGAGCCTGTCTGGGCACTTCGACCACGACGACCTATGTGGAGAGTGCCGCCGGCGTGGCCGTGGGCGGACGCACCGGACTCACGGCCTTCGTCGTGGCGGTGTGCTTCCTGCTGTCGCTGTTCTTCGCGCCCCTGTTTCTCGCCATTCCCGCCGCCGCCACAGGTCCCGCCCTCGTCATCGTGGGTGTCATGATGTGTGCGAACACCGTCGGTATCGACTGGGACGACCAGACGGAGGCCATCCCCGCCTTCGTCACCATGCTGATGATGCCCCTGAGCTACAGCATCAGCGACGGCATCATGCTGGGCACCATCATGTACGTGCTGATGAAGGTCGCCACGGGCAAAAAGGGCCTCCGGCAGATCAGCCCCACGATGTGGGTGATGTTTGTAATCTTCGTGCTACGGTATGTGATTAGGGCAATTGATAATTGACAATTGATAATTGACAATTGAGAATTGATAATTTAACCGTTAAACCAATTAACATCAACACTATGAAAGACCTGAAAGGAACCAAGACCGAGCAGAACCTCAAGGAGGCATTTGCCGGGGAGAGTATGGCACGCAACAAGTATGACTACTTCGCATCCAAGGCCAAGAAGGACGGCTACGTGCAGATTGCGGCTATCTTTGAAGAAACCGCTGCCAACGAAAAGGAGCACGCCAAGATGTGGTATAAATACCTCAACGGCGGCAGCGTGAGCGACACCGAAGCAAATCTGGCCGACGCTGCCAGCGGTGAGAACTTCGAATGGACCGATATGTATGCCCGCATGGCCAAGGAAGCCCGCGAGGAGGGCTTCGAGGAGATTGCCGGTAAGTTTGAACTGGTGGCCGCCATCGAGAAACACCACGAGGAGCGCTACCGCAAGTTGCTGAAGAACATCGAAGACGCCATCGTATTCTCACGCGAGGGCGACGTCATCTGGCAGTGCGCCAACTGCGGCCACATCGTCATCGGCAAGAAGGCGCCCGAGATTTGCCCCACCTGCAACCATCCGCAGAGCTACTTCCAGATCAAGGCGGAGAACTACTAAGATAATTGACAATTGATAATTGATAATTGACAATTCGCGGCTAATCGCCGCAGACATTGCTCCCGCTCGGCAGAGCTCAAACAAGCTTGGCTCTGCGCTTGCTTAATCGCAATGTTGATAATTGACAATGGATAATTGAAAAGGGCTTGCACTGCGGTGCGAGCCCTTTTCTGTTATTCGTAGTGGCGGATGCGGACATCGATGCCGTCGGCCTGCAGCAGGGCGGGAAGGCCGCTGACGTCCGTCTGTCCGTAGTGATAGGGGAACAGCACCTTGGGCTTGATGATGCGGGCGGCACGTACCAGCTGGTCCGGCGTCATCGTGTAGGGTTGGTTGCAGGGCAGGAAGGCGATGTCGATGTCCTTGATGTCCTGCATCTCGGGGATGTCCTCCGTGTCGCCCGCAATATAGATGCGCAGGCCGTCGAGCGTCAGGATGTAGCCGTTGTCACGCCCTCTGGGATGATACTTCTCGCGGCCCTCCGTCGTGTTGTAGGCAGGCACCACCTCCAGGCGGGCATCCTCGGTGGCTCTGTAGTCGTCGCCGTTGCGCACCGCATAGCCGCTGCCGTAGAGCGCGACACAACGGTCGTTGGTCACAAAGTAGGTCTGCGCATGGCTCAGCAAGCGAATGGCCTCCGGATCAAAGTGGTCGCCGTGCTCGTGGGTCACCAGGATGGCGTCGGCCTTGGGCATCGCCGTGTAGTCGATGGTGCGGTCGCCCAGCTTTGTTACAGGGTCGATGTAGATCTGCCATCCGTTGTACTCGAGGCGGATGCTGGCGTGGACAAGGGCGTGGAGCGTCACGGTCCTTCTGCCGGGGGTGGTGAACACGTCCGTCTCATAGGTGTCATGGCTCTCTTGGGCGCCTGCAGCCAAGCTCAACAAAAGCAGGAGGCTAGTAAGTATCTGTTTCATTTTCAGCATAATTTTTGCGGCAAAGATACCGATAATTATTCTAATTCGCGAAAGGATTCGCAAGAAAAATACAAAAATGATGGGTTATTTAGAGGAATAATCAGTATATTTGCAGAAGAAAATCAGTTAAAAGCATATGAACATCGGAGACAAGGCGCCTGAAATACTGGGCAAAGACGAGCAGGGACGGGACATCCGTCTGAGTGATTACAAGGGCAGGAAGCTGGTGCTCTACTTCTACCCGAAAGACAACACCAGCGGTTGTACCGCAGAGGCCTGCAGCCTGCGCGACAGCTACGGCGAGCTGCAGGGCAGGGGCTACGAAGTGGTGGGCGTGAGCAAAGACTCGGCCGCCTCACACGTGAAGTTCAAGGAGAAATACCAGCTGCCCTTCCCCCTGATTGCCGACGTCAACCATGAACTGCTGGAGACGATGGGCGCCTGGGGTGAAAAGAATATGTACGGCAAGAAGACCATGGGCACCATTCGAACCACCTTCATCATCAACGAAAAGGGCGTCATCGAACAGATCTTCGCCGGGAAACAGGTGAAAACCAAGGAGCACGGAGAACAGATTTTGGCAATTGACAATTGATAATTGACAATTGATAATTGAAAATTGAGAATTCGCGGCAAACAGCCGCAGACATTGCTCCCGCTCGGCAGAGATCAAACAAGCTTGTCTCTGCCCTTGCTTAATCGCAATGTTGATAATTGATAATTGAAAATTATGGCAAGGGCAATTCAAATTAAAAGCAGGGATTTTGCCGTCCGTATTGTTGGATGTTATAAGTTCTTGGTAGAACAGAAAAACGAATATGTCATGTCGAAGCAATTACTTCGATGTGGTACAAGCATAGGAGCCAATACGCGTGAAAGCAAAAACGCTCAGTCGCGTATGGACTTCTTGAATAAACTGAATATTGCATTAAAGGAGGCAGATGAGACAGAGTATTGGCTTGACCTTCTTCATACAACAAATTATCTTGATGATACACAGTATGAGTCTATCAATTCAGATTGTGCAGAACTCATCAAGTTACTTACTTCAATAATTAAGAAACTCAAAGAAACAGACGATAAAAACTAATTATCAATTGTCAATTGTCAATTATCAATTATATAAGTGACTGCTAAGGAACTTATAGCCCTGATGGAGTCGCTGCGGAATGAGGAGCAGCGGAGGGTACTCATGCGGTTCTTTAAGACCGGGCCGGGGGAGTACGGCGAGGGTGATGAGTTCCTGGGGCTGAAGGTGCCGCAGACGAGAGAGGTGGTGAAAAGGGCATTGACCATTGAACATTCGCCCGAGGTGAGTGCAATGACAAACCTGTTTGATTATTGCCGAGCCGAGAAGGATGTCTGTGGAACGAAGTTACACGAACATGGACCATTGAACATTGATGAGTTGCCTGAATTGCTGATGTCGAAATGGCACGAGGTGAGGCTCTGCGGACTGCTGATCCTCGTGACGGAGTTCGAGCGGCTGAGCACAAAGCGACTCCTGAACGATGAGGCCGCCATGAGGGGGCGCGACGAGATTGTGACGCTCTACTTCAAATATGCAGAGAGGGCCAACAACTGGGACCTCGTGGACCTGTCCGCCCCGAAGATTTTGGGCGGGTGGCTAACGGTGCCGTCTCTGCTCGGCGATAAAAGGTATAAAGAGAAAACCATTGATACTCTGGTAGAAAGCCCGTGCCTATGGAAGCAACGCATGAGCATCGTGTGCACCTGGAAGACTTCGCAGCAGGGCGACCCGTCGTGGTGTCTGCGCTATGCCGAAAAGCACCTGCATCACCCGCACGACCTGATGCACAAAGCCGTGGGCTGGATGCTGCGCGAGATGGGGAAGCGGTGCTCCATGGACCTGTTGCGCGACTTCCTGAGACAACATGCGCATGAGATGCCCCGCACGGCCTTGCGCTACGCCATCGAACGGATGGCGCCGGAGGAGCGAAGATATTTCATGCACGGCCCAAAATGAGGACCATTGTTGACAATGTTTTGCGATATTTTTGTCAAACGGGCCTGTATGGACGCGAAAAATTTTAAGTTTTTTTTGCCAATTCAGGAAAATGTTGTATTTTTGCACAGGATATAGCAAACGAAAATGATCAGAGAGAATAAAATCATAAACAGACTGTCGGCATGGTATTTCAGCAAGAAAGTGCTGCCTTATTGGGCCATTTTGTTGATGGACGCGCTGATTATGTTTGTGTCGGTTGTTTTCACCTACTGGGTGGCCAATCGTTCTCAAGTGACCTTCGAGCACCGCATGCCCCTGTTCTACACCGCAGTGGCCTTTGCCGTGCTGAGTTGGGTGGGGGCGAGGATGTTCAGGACCTATGCCGGCGTGCTCCGCTACAGCAGCACCGTGGACCTCATCAAGCTGGCCTACGCCAACTGTGTGACCTACGTGCTGGCGCTGTGCACATCGCTGGCGAGCTGCTACTTCGGTAGGAAAGTGTTCTGCGTGATGTCGCCCGAGGCCATCTTCATGGCCATGATGGTGGCCACACTGCTGATGTGGGCCTCGCGACTGGCCGTGAAGACGCTCTACGAATCTGTCAGCGTGACCCCGAGAACCAGGCGCGTGCTCATCTTCGGCACGATGTCGGGCGGTGTGGGCCTGGCCAAATACATCCGCACGCAGAGGCCGGCAAGGTTTGAGTTGGCGGGCTTCATCTCCCACGACATCAAGTTCAAGAACAAGAAGATGCTGGGCGTGAAGGTCTATACGCTGGAGGAAGACCTCGCCGCAGTGGTCAGAAAAGAAAAGATTGACGCCATCCTGGTGAGCCCGTTGCGCGTGGACGACTTCCGCAGCAACCAGAAGCTGCAGGATGATCTGATAGGCGCAGGAGCCAAGATATACATTGCCAAAGAGGTGCAGGAGGCGCCTGTGGAAAACGGCGAGCTGGCTCCGGACACCATGCAGCTGAAAGAAGTCAGCGTGGAGGACCTGTTGCCCCGCCAGGAAATCAGGGTGTCGCTGAAAGAGGTGGAGCGCATGCTCACCGGACGCCGAGTGCTCATCACCGGTGCCGCAGGCTCCATCGGCATGGAAATCGTGCGTCAGGTGGCGCAGTTTAAGCCCGCTAAGATGATTCTCATCGACCAGGCCGAGACGCCGCAGCACGACGTCCTGCTGATGATGAAAAAAGACTTCCCCGAGGTGGATTGCGACGTCGTGGTGACGAGCATCAGCCGCGTGAACAGGATGGAGCACATCTTCAGTGCGTTCAGGCCCGAATACGTGTTTCACGCCGCAGCCTACAAGCACGTGCCCATGATGGAGATGAACCCCAGCGAGGCCGTGCTGAACAACATCTACGGCACGAGGGTGATCGCCGACATGAGCGTGAAATACGGCGTGAAGAAGTTTGTGATGGTGTCCACTGACAAGGCCGTGAACCCCACCAACGTGATGGGCTGCTCGAAGCGCATCTGCGAGATCTACGTGCAGAGCCTCGACCGCAAGTTCAAGAAGGAAGCCATGTTGGGCAAGTCCAAGGAGGAGCACACCCAGTTTGTCACGACGCGCTTTGGCAACGTGCTGGGTTCGAACGGCAGCGTCATCCCCCTGTTTAAGGAGCAAATCAAGAACGGCGGCCCCGTGACGGTGACCGACGAGCGCATCGTGCGCTTCTTCATGCTGATACCGGAAGCCTGCAAGCTGGTGCTCGAAGCCGGCACGATGGGCAACGGCGGCGAGATCTTCGTCTTCGATATGGGGCAGCCCGTGCGCATCGCCGACCTGGCCAAGAGGATGATAGCCCTCTCCGGCGCCAAGGGCGTGGAAATCAAATACACCGGTCTGCGCGAAGGCGAGAAGCTCTACGAGGAGGTGCTCAACGAGCTGGAGGGCACCAAGCCCACCTTCCACGAGAAGATCCGCATCGCCGAGGTGCGCGAATACGACTACGAGCAGGTGTCCGCGGACATCGACGAGTTGGTGGAGCTTGCGAAGGAGTACGACAACATGGCCACCGTGCGCAAGATGAAGCAGATCGTGCCCGAATACAAGAGCAACAACTCGGTGTACGAGGTGCTGGACAAAGAAGCCTGAAGAGAATTAAAGGGGGAGGAGATCAGTGCACTTCGCCGCCCTCGACGGTGAAGAGCCGATGGTCCCGTGACGTGGCCGAAAGAATGCGGTCGAGGTGGTCGCGGTTGGTGTCGGTGATGAAGGTCTGGCCGAAGCGCTCCGACGACACCAGCGCAATGATTTGCTCCACGCGGCGGGCATCGAGGCGGTCGAAGATGTCGTCCAAAAGTAGTATCGGAGTGGTCTGTGAGCCGCTCTGACGCAGGAAATCAAACTGAGCCAACTTCATGGAGAGCACCATCGTGCGCTTCTGGCCCAAAGAGGCCTCGCGACGCAGGGGATAGCCGTCGACCGTCATGTCGAGGTCGTCGCGGTGGACGCCGTGCAGCGAATAGCCCACGGCACGGTCGCGCAGGCGGCCGCCGCGGATGGTGTCCAGCAGGGGTCCCCGGTCGCCGTGGCTCACATAGCTGAGCGAGACGGTCTCGTGCTGTTGGGAAATGGTCTCGTAGGTGCTCTGGAAGACGGGAATGAACTGCTCGATGAAGTCCCGGCGGCAGCGGTAGATGTACTCCCCGTGGCGCGCCATCTCCTCCTCCCACAGTGAGAGCAGGGTGGGGTCGGGTTCGTCCTCCATCTTCAAAAGGGCATTGCGCTGCTGCAGCGCCTTGGCATATTCGGTGAGGGCGTCCAGGTAAGGCGCCGAGGTCTGGGCGATGACGGCATCAAGGAAGCGACGCCGCTCGCTGCTCTCGCCGCTGACGAGCATGTTGTCGTCGGGCGATATCATCACCAGGGGGATGAAGCCGATGTGCTCCGAAAGGCGCTTGTAGGCCTTGGCGCCGCGGCGCATCACCTTTTTCTGGCCGCGCTTGAGGCCCACACGGATGTTCTCCTGAGTGCCCTCCTCCGTGCGGTAGTCGCCGCCGAGGGCCATCATGTCGGCTCCGTGGCGGATGCAAAGCGAGTCCTGCGCGGTGAACGACGACTTGGAGAGCGACAGGAAATAGACGGCGTCGAGCAGGTTGGTCTTGCCCTCGCCGTTGTTGCCAATGAGGCAGTTGATGCCGTCGTTTTTGGATAATCTCCCAATTTTTTGTAACTTTGCGGTCGAATTTGAAAAATGTATAAAGATATGGCAAAGAAAAACCAGGCCCAGCAGGTCAACGAGATTGATCAGACCGTGGCCGTGTCAAGAGATTTTGTTGAAAAGCATCAGAAGAGCATCCTCTGGGGTGGCGGTTGCCTGGTGGTCCTCGTGATCGCTGTGTTGCTGCTGCACCAGTTCTACTTCGCTCCCCGCGAGGAGAAGGCTGCCGAAGCCATCAGCGTGGCCGAGAGTCTGTTCCGCGCCGGCGAGTGGGATAAGGCCCTCAACGGCGACGGCGAGAACGCCGGTTTCCTGGAGATTATCGACAGCTACGGCTCCACCAAGAGCGGCAACCTGGCCCAGCTCTACGCCGGCCTGTGCTACGCTCAGAAGGGCGACGCCCAGACCGCTATCGGTTATTTGGAAGACTTCGACGCCTGCGACGACGAGATGGTGTCGCCCGCTGCACTGGGTGCGCTGGGCAACTGCTACGCTGAGACCGGTGACAACCTCAAGGGCGCCAAGACGCTGGAGAAGGCTGCCAAGAAGGCCGACAACAACACACTCTCTCCCCTGTATTACGTACAGGCCGGCCAGCTCTACGCTGCCGAGGGCGAGAAGGAGAAGGCTCTGAAGTGCTTCGAGACGGTGAAGAGCAAATACGCTCAGACCTACGCCGCTCAGGAGATCGACAAGTACATCGAGTCGGTAAAGTAAAGCAACAGACAGAAAAGCAAATAAAGCAACCATGGCCAGCGAACAGCACAATCTCAGCAGCTTCGACAACGCTCAGGTGCCTTCGGGCAAGGGCAGGAAGTTTGCCGTGCTCGTGAGCGAGTGGAACAGCGACGTGACCGAGGCTCTGTGTCAGGGCTGTGTGGACACGCTCAAGGCCCACGGGGTGGCCGAAGAAGACATTGAGGTGGTGCGCGTGCCCGGCAGCTACGAGCTCATCTACGCCAGCGCGGTGAAGATGAAGACCTGCGACGCCGTGGTGGCCATCGGCTGTGTGATCAGAGGCGACACGCCTCATTTCGACTACATCTGCGAGGGTGTGACCGAAGGCATCGCCCGCCTCAACTGCCAGGGCACCACGCCCGTCATCTTCGGTCTGCTGACCTGTAACACCCAGCAGCAGGCCCTTGACAGGGCCGGTGGCCGCTTGGGCAACAAGGGCAGTGAGTGTGCCGTGGCTGCACTGAAAATGGCTGATATCGTAAAATAAACCTGTTTTTGGGCCTTCGGGCCCTAAAATTTTCGCGCGTGCGCGCATAATAATAGATATGGAAGATCAAGACAGAATCATCAAAGTGGACATTGAGTCCGAGATGCGGAAAAGCTACATCGACTACTCGATGAGCGTGATAGTGGCGCGTGCCTTGCCCGATGTCCGCGATGGTTTCAAACCCGTACACCGACGCATCCTCTTCGGTATGAAAGAGCTCGGCAACCTGCACTCCAGGCCCTACAAGAAGAGCGCCCGTATCGTGGGTGAGGTGTTGGGTAAGTATCACCCCCACGGCGACTCGAGCGTCTATGGCGCTTTGGTGCGTATGGCCCAGGAGTGGAACATGCGCTACATGCTCGTGGACGGCCAGGGTAACTTCGGCTCGGTGGACGGCGACGGTGCAGCCGCCATGCGTTACACTGAGGCCCGTCTCTCGCTGATGGGTGAGGCCATGATGGAAGATCTGGAGAAGGAGACGGTGGACATGACCACCAACTTCGACGACACGCTCTACGAGCCCACCGTGATGCCCACCAAGATACCCAACCTGCTGGTCAACGGTGCCACCGGTATCGCCGTGGGTATGGCCACCAATATCCCCACGCACAACCTCTCGGAGGTGATTGACGCCAGCGTGGCCTTCATCGACGACGAGACGATGGACAACGAGGCCCTGATGCAGTACGTCAAGGGTCCCGACTTCCCCACAGGCGGCTACATCATGGGTCTGCAGGGTATCCGTGAGGCCTATGAGACGGGCCGCGGCCGCATCATCATGAGAGCCAAGGCCGACATTGAGGCCGGCGAGCAGCACGACAAGATTGTCATCACCGAGATTCCCTACGGCGTCAACAAGGCGCAGCTCATCGAATATATCGCCGAGCTGGTGAAGGAGGGCAAGATCGACGGTATCTCCAACGCCAACGACGAGAGCGACCGCGAGGGTATGCGCATCGTGGTGGACGTGAAGCGCGACGCCAACGCCCGTGTGGTGCTCAACAAGCTCTTCAAGATGACTCCGCTGCAGACGTCGTTTGCCGTCAACGCCATTGCGCTGGTGAAGGGTCGTCCCAAGCTGCTGACGCTGCGCGACTGCATCGCCAACTTTGTCAGCCACCGCCACGAGGTGGTCATCCGCCGCACGAAATACGACCTGCGCAAGGCCGAAGAGCGTGCTCACATCCTGGAGGGTCTGATTATCGCTTCGGACAACATCGAGGAGGTGGTGCAGATCATTAAGAGCAGCAAGTCGCCCCAGGAGGCTCAGGAAAACCTGCAGAAGCGTTTTGGACTGGACGAGGTGCAGTCGAAGGCCATCGTGGACATGCGTCTGGCCCAGCTCACCGGTCTGCAGCAGGAGAAGCTCCACGGCGAGTTTGACGACCTGCAGGAGAAGATCAAATACTACAACCAGATTCTCACCGACGACAGCCTCTGCCGCAAGGTGATGAAGGACGAGCTCATAGAGGTGAAGAACCAGTACGGCGACGAGCGCCGCACCGAGATCATGCCAAGCGCTGAGGAATTCAACGCCGAGGACTTCTATGCCGACGACGAGATGGTCATCACCATTTCGCATCTGGGCTACATCAAGCGCACCCCGCTGGCCGAGTTCCGCGCCCAGGGCAGGGGAGGCATCGGCGTGAAAGCCAGCGCCACGCGCGACAGCGACTTCATCGAGCACATCTACATGGCCACGATGCACAACACGATGATGTTCTTCACCGAGCGCGGCCGATGCTACTGGCTCCGTGTGTACGACATCCCCGAGGGTTCGAAGCAGAACAAGGGGCGTGCCATACAGAACCTGCTGCAGATCGAACCGGGCGACAGCGTGTCCAACTGCCTGTGCATCCGCAAGCTGCAGAATCCGGAATTCTGCCAGAGTCACTACGTCATCTTCTGCACGAAGGAAGGCATCATCAAGAAGACCCGCCTGACGGAATACTCCCGCCCGCGTGCCAACGGTGTGATCGCCATCAACATCCGTGAGGAGGACGCCGTGATTGCCGTGGCTCTGACCAACGGCGAGGACGAAGTGGTGGTGGCCAGTCGCAACGGTAAGGCCGTGCGCTTCTCCGAGAACCAGGTGCGTCCGATGGGCCGTAACTCCACCGGCGTGCAGAGCATTATCCTCGACGGCGACGGCGACGCCGCCATCGGTATGGCCGTCATCAACGACGTGGAGAACGAGAAGATCCTCGTCATCTCCGACCAGGGCTTCGGCAAGCGCACCGATGTGGAGGAATATCGCAAGACGAGCCGCCATGCCAAGGGTGTGAAGACGCTCAATGTGACGGACAAGACCGGCAAGGTGGTGGCTCTGCTCGTGACCAAGGAGGAAGAAGACCTCATGATCATCAATAAGAGCGGCACGACAATCCGTCTGCACATGGACGTCATCAAGGAGACGAAGAACCGCGTCACCCAGGGTACGAAGGTCATCGAGTTGAAGAAGCGCAACGACGAGATCAGCCACGTCTGCATCGTGCCGCGTGAAGACGACGAGGAAGAGGTGATGGAGCAGACCGAAGGCGAGCCGACGGACGGCGCAGCCGAGGACGTAACCAACCCCACGGAAGAATAAATCCTTAAAACAAAAAAATAATACCTAAACACTATGAAGAAATTGATGTTTGGTCTTGCCCTGCTGCTGTCAGCAGGCATGACGATGGCACAGACGCCGGAAGAAAAGGCTGCCATGAAGGAAGCCAAAGCACAGTTGACTCAGGCTATGAAGCTGCGCGACGCCGCCAAGACGGCGCTGCAGGCCGCTACGGCAGCCAAGCCCGCAGATGAGGCCGTGGTGAAGCAAAGTTGCCAAGAGGCAGACGAGCTGATAGAGAAGGCTCTGGCCGGCGGACATATCGATCAGAAGAAGCTCTTCGACGCCTACTTCGTGAAGGACGAGGTGAACACCTTCCTGCTCAACCAGGAGTTTGCCAAGTATCAGAGAAAGGAAGACGTGGACGTGGCTTTCTTCAACGAATCGCTGACCAAGGCCTGTGACGGCATGAACGGCGTGCTCAAATACGGCAACCCCAAGGACGACATTCAGTCCGGCGTGATCAAAGCCGAGAAGGTGAAGCTGGCCAAGTGTCAGGTGTACTACGCCCTGCTGGTGCAGATTGCCAACCAGAACGGTAACACGGAAGCCGTCATCGACAACTGTAAGAAGTACATCGACTATCCGAAGGTCTATCCCGTAGTGGCCGATCTGTGTGCCAATCCCAATCCTCCCTATTCGCAGATGGCCTACTACATCTGCGCCATGGCCTACAACCTCAAGGATTGGAAGACTCTGGCAGAGTACACCCCGCTGGCCAAGGAGTATGACGACCCCGACGCCAAGAAATTCATGGACGCCGCTTCCACCAACGCGCTGCTCCAGCAGGGCGACACCATCGGTTGGGTGAATGCCATGCGCGAGCAGATTGCCAAGGATCCCACCAGCGAGGAGAGCGAAGTGACCATCCAGAACCTGATGGCCTTCTACGCCAAGAACCCCGTGGAGCTGGGCAAGTTCTGCGACGAGGTGCTGGCCGAGGCTCCCTACAGCAAGATGGCCAACTACGGCAAGGGTTACAGCCTTTTCGCCGAGTCCAAGTATGCCGAGGCATTGGAATACTACAAGAAGTCCGTGGAGGCCGATCCCGATTATCTGGAAGGCAACATCCAGTGCGGTATCTGCCTGTTTAACATCGCCGACGCCAACAACAAGACCATTGCCGGCAAGCGTTACAAATCGCAGGCCGAGGCTGACGCTGATGTGCAGAAGAACGTGAGGGCCTACTTCGAACAGGCACTGCCTTACTTTGAGAAGGTGCGTCAGCTTGTGCCCGACGACAGTGGCAAGTGGGCCTACGAATTGCGCACCATCTACAACGCCATAGGTCAGAAGGACAAGGCCAAAGAACTTGAGAACTATTAATTTACTGACGATATTGCTTATCGCTGCAAGTCTTCATGCCGCCCCGGGCGGTGTGAAGACTTGTGGTAATGAGACCGGTGATGGACGGGCGCTCCGCCTCAACGAGCGAGCCTACCGTCTGCGCTACGTCTCCGTTGACTCCGTGCGCACACAGGCCCTGAAAGCACAGCGCCTGGCCGTGAGCGGGGAGCAAAAGTGCTACGCCCTGGAGAATCTGGCCTTCGCGGCCTATCAGCAGATGCGATTCTCGGAGGCCAACGCACTCATCAAGCAGGCGAGGGGACTGACGCGCAACCAGATCTCGCAGCTGGCCCTTGACGTGCTGGCCATGAAGGTGGCCCAGCGCACGGGCGACTTCAGGGCGTATCACCTCGCACAGGTGCACGCTGACGAAAAGTTGTTGCGCATACAGGACGAGGAGGAAGGGCTCACGCAGTATGAACACGACCGTCTGCGCTACTGCCGCAGCGAGATGCACATCATTGCGAGCACCTATTTTTATTACCTGCGCATGGATTCGCTCTCGAGGGCCGAGCTCCTGGAAGTGGGGCGCGACGTGGAGGACATGCGCGACACGGCGCAGTGGCTCAATTTCCACTACATGACCGGCAGCGGCGGATATTACATGGGGACGGAGGAAGACGTGCACTACCACGAGATGGAAGATCTCTTCCGCGTGCTCTCCGTGGCCAGGCGCAGCGGCAATCTTTACTTTCAGGGCAACGCCATGCAGGCCATCGCCGAACACACGGGGAGCGACGACATGGCCCGCAACGCACAGGAGGCTTTTGCCGCCTACAAAGACATATTTCAGGAGGGTGCGGCGCTCAGAACGCGGGCCGAGCTGGCCTTCGACGAGGGGCGCTATAAGGATGCGCTGGACTATCTGCTCGATGCCAAAAAGCTCGTGGAGGAGCAGCACCGGCGCGACACGTTGCCGGAGTTGCAGTGGGAGAGCCGCATCTACGAACATCTCTCCATGGTCTACAGCGCCCTGGAGGAAAAAGAGAATTCCAGGCTCTACCGCCTGCGCTATCTGGACTGTCTGGAGCTGATGCGACAGGACATCGACGTGGAGAGCCGTCAGTTGCAGGTGATACAGTCGCAGAGAAGTCTCTACGTCAAGCTGACGGCCTTTGTACTGCTGTCGCTCTTCACGCTGGTGGCTTTTGCTCTGCTCATGAGGAGCATCAAGAGGCGCGGCAGGAAACATAAGGAGAGTCTGGAGGAAAAACTTGTAGAAATAGGCGAGGAGGCCGACGCCATGACGCTGAGGCTTCACAGGGAAAAGGTGGCCAACATCGAGAGGCGCACCAAGGTGGCGCTGGCGGCTTCGGTGATTCCCTTCATCGAACGTCTGCTGCACCCCTCGGCAGATGCCGGATACATCAGGGAGCTGACCGAGGAGATAGAACGACTGGGCGGCGTGCTGACCCAATGGATACAGATACAGAAGGGACAGCTCAATGTGGGCATCACCACCTTCGCCCTGCAGCCGCTGCTGGACACCATTGCGCTCAACCGGCCCACCTTCGAGCGACAGGGCATCACGCTGACCGTGCCCCAGACGGAGGCCGAGGTGAAGGCCGACCGCGTGCTGACGCTCTTCATGCTCAACACCCTCTGCGACAACGCCCGAAAATACACGCCCGAGGGCGGTCGGGTGGACATCGAAGTGGAGGAGACGGAGCAGTATGTGGAGATTGCCGTGAAGGACAGCGGCTGCGGCTTCGACGCTGCGGACGAGGGGAAGAAGGGGCACGGATTCGGACTGCTCAACTGCAAAGGCATCATCCAAAAATACAGAAAGATGTCCAAGCGTTTCGCCGTGTGCGACATGGGCCACGAGAGCGAAGCGGGGAAGGGGAGTCGCGTATGGTTCCGTCTGGCCCGCATGCTGGTGGTGTTCTTTGCCCTCACCTTGTCTCTCGGAGCGGCGGCGCAGGACGTGAAACAGCAGATACGAGACAGCCTGTCCATGCACAACGACGCCGCCGTGGAGGCGCTGGAGCGTCACGACTGGGAGGCCTACAAGCGGCACAACGACGAGTGTGTAAGGCTGCACCACGAACTGACTCGCGACCCCAACCTGCCGCTGTATGCGCAACGCATAGAATTGATGCGTCGTCTGGGTCAGGTGTTCATCCTGGTGGCGCTGGTCATGGCGCTGTTCTCGCTGACCATATTCTCGCTGATGGTTCACCGTGTGCGACGTCAGGCCGTGCTCAAGCTGGATGCAGAGAACACGCTGGAGGAAGCGAGGGAGAGGGTGGCGCGTCTGGGCTACGAAGTTGACCGTCTCTACTGTCAGAACCAGATTCTGGACAACTGCCTCTCCACCATCAAGCACGAGACCATGTATTATCCGGCCAGGATACGGCAAATGCTGGAAAGCGCCACACGCGAACAACTTTATGAGGTGTGCAGCTACTACCGGAAGATCTACGGCATGCTCACGATGCAGGCCGAGAGCCAGCTGCAGGAGCCGGTGTTCAGGCGGCAGACGGTGCGCCTGGACGAAATCATAAAGGGCGCTCCGCGGGTGGAGGTGATTGGCGACACCATGCTGCTCAGAGAATTGCTGAAGCGCTTGGGCGGCGGCTTGTTTGCGGTCACGGAGAGAGAGAAAGACGTGCTGGTGAGCACGGTGAACGACAGCGGGGCCGACGAGCACCAGTTCATGGCCACGGCCGACAACTTCGACGCCATGGTCGCAAAAGAAATAATGAGAGAACACGACGCGTTCTCCGGACACCCCGGATTACGCCTGTACGCTGATAACAAAAAAATATACTTCACACTATGGAAAACTTCAAAGTCATCATGATTCCCGAGGCCACCATCATCGGCACGGCGCAGAACGAGGCCGAGTTGTGGAAACTGGTCAGACAGGAACTGCCCGACCTGGTGTTGCTGGACCTCGGACTGGGAGGCAGCACGACCGTGGGTGTGGATCTCTGCCGGCAGTTGCGCACGAGATATTCGCAGCTCAAAATCCTCATCTTCACGGGTGAGGTGCTCAACGAACGCCTGTGGGTGGAGGCTCTGGCCGCCGGGGCGGACGGCATCATCCTCAAGACGGGCAACCTCTTGCAGCGTGACGACGTGCAGCTGGTGATGCATGGGCGCCACATGGTGTTCAACGAACCGATACTGGAGAAGATCCTGACCCGTTTCCGCAAGAGCGTGAACGCAGAAACGCAGCAGACGGACGCTCTGTTGGACTACGACATCGACGAATACGACGAGCGTTATCTCCGTCATCTGGCTTTGGGCTACACCAAAGATATGATCGCCTCGCTCAAGACGATGCCTTTCGGCGCCAAGAGTCTGGAGAAGCGGCAGGCCGAGCTCATCAACCGACTCTTCCCCGAAAGGGAGCGTCAGGGTGTGAACGCCACGCGGCTGGTGACGCGGGCATTGCAGTTGCACATTATTGATTTGGAGAATCTGAAGGCCGACGAGTAACTTATAGAAGGAGACACGCGAGATGCAAGAGATGAACATAGACCAGTTTTTCAGATTTCTCTGGCTGCACGGCGCAGAATGGGTGGGCGACCGTCATCTGGCCTATGTGCTGATGGGACTGATGGCCCTCGGAGCCGTGGTGTATTCCGGCATGCTGAGGCCGCGCTCCTGTCCCATGCCCCGTGACGGCTATGTGGCTGCCGGGGTGGTGGGTCTGACGCTGACAGCCGGTATTGTGCTGCTGGCCGTGGTGCCCACATCGCCGCTATTGAGCATCTCCGGAGGTATTGCCGGCAGCCCGTGGCTGGCCGGACTCTACCCGGTTTCCACCGTGACCGTGGTGATTGTGTCCATGGTGTACGGTCTCGTGTGTTACGGCTTCCGCCGGTGGCCGTGGCTGATATTGGTGGGCATGGTATGGTGAATCTGGAGGAACTGAATCCCGCGCAGCAAAGCGCCGTGACCTGTTGCGACGCCCCCTCGCTGGTGATTGCCGGTGCGGGTAGCGGCAAGACCCGCGTGCTCACCTATAAAATCGCGTGGCTGATGGAGCAGGGGATGGCGCCGGAGCATATCCTGGCTCTGACCTTCACCAACAAAGCCGCCAAGGAGATGCAGGAGCGCATCGCTCTGCAGGTGGGGGCGGAAAAGGCCTCACGTTTGTGGATGGGCACCTTCCACAGCATTTTCTACCGCATTCTGCGCCGCGAGTATGAGTATCTCGGACTCAACTCATCCAATTTCACCATCTACGACCAGACGGACTCCAAAGCCCTGATCAAGACCATCATCCGGGAAATGGGGCTGGACGAAAAAGTGTATAAACCGGGCTCCGTGGCCGGGCGCATCTCCGCTGCGAAAAACCGCCTGGTGATGCCCGAACAGTATATGGCGTCCGCCAACACCATGAATGCCGACCGTGCAGCCAAGGTGCCCGCCACGGGTGAGATATACAGGCGTTACGCTCAAAGGTGCCGTCAGGCCGAGGCGATGGATTTCGACGACCTGCTGCTCCACACCTGGCTGCTTTTCAGAGACCATCCCGAGGTGTGCCGTAAGTACGAGGAGCGCTTCCAGTTCGTGCTGGTGGACGAGTATCAGGACACGAACTACGTTCAGGACCAGATTGTCTGGCAGTTGACGCAACACCGGCAGAGAGTGGCCGTGGTAGGCGACGACGCCCAAAGCATCTACTCTTTCCGCGGTGCCAACATCAACAACATCCTGCGTTTCAGGGAGCGCTACAACGGGGCGAAGCTCTTCAAGCTGGAGCAGAACTATCGCTCAACGCAGACCATCGTCAATGCCGCCTCCAAGCTGATTGCGCACAACAAGGGACAGATTCCCAAAGAGGTCTTCTCTAAAAAAGACGTCGGGGATCCGATAGAACTGATGCGCTGCTACAGCGACATCGATGAGGCCGGCTCCGTGATGAAACGCATCAAGGAATTGCACAACCGTAAGGGCTTCTCCTTCGCCGACATTGCCATACTCTACAGGACCAACGCCCAAAGCCGTTCGTTCGAGGAAGTGTTGCGCAAGAATGCCGTGCCCTACAGAATCTACGGCGGCGTATCGTTTTACCAGCGTAAGGAAATCAAGGACGCAATAGCCTATTTCCGTCTCGCCGTGAATCCCTACGACGAAGAGGCGCTGAGACGCGTCATCAACTATCCGGCAAGAGGCATCGGACAAACCACGATGGACAAGCTGTCGGAGGAAGCCGTGAAATCGCAGAAGCCCATCTGGGACGTCATTGCCGCGCCGGACACGTTGGATATGTCGGGCGGCACCAAGGGCAAGTTGCGGGATTTCTACAGGTTGATTCAGGGCCTGCACGAGCTTTCAGGTAGCGAAACGGCCGACGTGTTCTCGCAGGCGGTGATGGAGCGCAGCCGCCTGAAAGAGGAGATCAACCGCGGAAAGGAAGCGGAGGACATCTCGCGACAGGAAAACATGCAGGAGCTGATGGACGGCATCGCTGCCTTCACTGCCGAGCGTCAGGAGCAAAGCTTGGAGGCCGGCATCGCCAATTATCTGCAGGAGGTTTCGCTGATGAGCGACCTGGACGAGATGAACAGGCAGGAGGGCTCTGACGGCGTCGTGACGATGATGACGATACACTCGGCCAAGGGCCTGGAGTTCAGGGCGGTGTTCGTGGTTGGCCTGGAGGAAGAGCTTTTTCCCTCTGCCATGGCTCTGGAAACGCCGATGGGGATAGAGGAGGAGCGGCGCCTGTGTTATGTGGCCATGACGCGTGCGGAGGAGGTGCTGGTGTTCACCACCTCAAGATCGCGTTTCCGCTATGGCAAGGTGGAACAAATGCAGCCGTCGAGATTCTTGCAGGAAACCGGTATCTTCGGATCGCCGTCGAGGGAGACGACCTCACGGCCCGTCACCATGCCCAGGCGAAGTGCGCCCACTCCGTCAGGAGGCAGCGTGCGCCCGTTGTCTGCCCTGAAGCCCGTCGCCGGCAGCAGGCCTTTGGCCGGCAACAGTCCGGTGTCGGGCAACAAGTCGGCGTCTGCCCCCGAGTCGGTCGTTGCGGGAGACATCATTATCCACGAGCGTTTCGGACGGGGCAAGGTGGTGTCGACGTCGGACAGCGGCATAGACGCCAAAGCTGTAGTGGACTTTGAGAACGCCGGTGTGAAGCAACTGCTGTTGCGTTTTGCCAAATTTCAAAAAGTAGAAGGGTAGAAGAAACCCTCGCCGGTCAGGAAAGTCCGCGGTGCAGCTTCTCCAAAAAGTCTTTGCTGATGGCCTGGCGGGGACGGGGGCCGTGTTTGCGGATGTTCACCAGCATGAGGATGTCGTGGGGCACAATCTCCACGCGCACCATCGAGGTTTCTTCTGCGGGATCTCCGTCGTAGTGAATCACGCCGGGATGCTCGCGCTGAATGGTGATGTTGCGGCACTTGAAGCTCTGACAACGCGGATTGCGGTAGATGGTCTTGTGCACCATCTGATAAGCGATGGGACCGCTCTCAATGAGGGGGAATGGCTCGATGATGCTGACGTCCATCAGGCCGTCCTGCATGGAAGCTTTGGGTGCAATCCAGAAGTTGTTGCCGTATTGACCGGCGTTGGCGCAAGTGAGGAGAAAAGCCTTGACGGTGTCCGTGTGTATCTTCCAGTCTTCCGTGACATATTCAAGGGTGTAGGTCTCGCTCTCGTAGGCCATGCCCAGACGCAGGGCGTTTTCGACATAAGTAATAAGACCGCGTCGTCCGGCCTTGGCGAAATTGTCGGAGAGATTGGCGTCGAAGCCCATGCCTGCCGTGCAGAAGAACGGACGTCCGTTGATGCGGCCGTAGTCCAAACGGTGGATGGTGCACTCGTTGATGATTTGCAGAGCACCTCTGGGATCCATCGGGAGGGCCAGATGGCGGGCCAGACCGTTGCCGCTACCGCACGGGATGATGCCCAGGGCGGTCTCGGTGTGGATCAAAGCTCTGGCCACTTCGTTGACCGTGCCGTCTCCTCCTACGGCCACCACGATATCGATGCCTTGAGCGATGGCTTCACGGGTGATTTCCGCAGCATGGCCCTGATGCTCCGTGTAGCGAATGTCGTAATCGAAACGTTCAGGGTCAATATATTCCGGTATCAGGGCAATGATATGCTCTTTGTTCTTTGTACCCGAAATGGGATTGACGATAAACCAAATGCTCATCTTCATATCGGGTACAAAAATACGGAAAATAAGAAAGACATCAGTCAACAAAAATGCTAAAAAATAAAAAAAAAGGAAAATTAGCAAATAACTTCCCGAATAATGGTTCCAACTCTATTTTTTTTCGTACCTTTGCACAGAATTGCAAGACATAAAGAATATCGACCTATATGGGTATACTAGAAGAGAAACTTTCCAAACACCCTTTTGTCGCTCTTTCCAAAGAGGTTAAGAGAAGGGGTATTTACCCTTACTTCCGCCAGATTGAAGGCAAACAGGGTACAGAAGTTGAAATGGGCGGACACCACGTGTTGATGTTCGGCAGTAACGCCTATACCGGTCTGACCGGTGACCAGCGGGTCATCGATGCCGGA
>CACZUX010000045.1 GCA_902784475.1 uncultured Bacteroidales bacterium
TTCCAGTTTTCCGTGCTGAAGGTGTAGAGCGTCAGATATTTAACCCCCATCCTGGCGGCCTCCTCGGTGATACGCTTCACCGTGGTCACACCCTCCACATGGCCCGCAGTGCGGGGCAAGCCCTTGGCCTTGGCCCAACGGCCGTTGCCGTCCATGATGATGGCAATATGTTCCGGTATATGGTTCAATTGTTGCATTTTCTGTATTTAGGACAAATATCATAGGTGATGAAAAACATCAGGAAGCTGTACGAATCCTTGTTCTTCATAAATCCGCTCTCAATGCCATAGGGATCGGAGAGTTGGCGCTGCTCCCGGGTGATGTCCAGGCCGTCGGTGGTGGAGAAATGCATCGCCCACTCCAAACCCAGATTCAGACGGGGCTTCACCTTGTATTTCACACCCAAACCCACGGGGAAATTGATGCCGCCCTTGGCTGGAGCACCTCCACCCATGCCGACGGTCAGACCGAATCCGACCAAAGCGTAAGGCGTGATACGCGAAAGCTTCTTATAGCCGGCCCCCATGCCGTAAGCCAGGAAGTTGATCTCAAACTGCGCACCGATATCCATCACGCCGCGGGAGAAGCTGAAGTCCTGAAGACGGGCGCCGCCTTCCTTGCCCGGCGTGCCGGCATCTGTGGGGATATACCACCCCTCGGTGTTGCCCGTCACACCGCCGGCTTCGATGCCCATCCTGATGGCCATGTGAGGATTGAAGATATAGCGGCAAGTGACTGCGCCCATCGCACTGGTACCCGTGTTGGCGTCGCCCCAATAGTGGCTGAGCCCCACACCGCCGCCGATATCCATCTTGTATTCCAACTCCTCCGCCTGCAGCAGCAGGGGAAGACTGAGGAAAATTATGGTCAGGATGCGCTTCACTGTTTGTTGTTTATTCTCCTTATTGTGCAAAAACGAGGCTGTTTTGCCATCCCCTCAACACATAGGTTTCTTCGTTGGCTTCCGCATCCAGCACCCGGGCCACCACCCACACAAAGCCGTCGGCGTCGCTGGCAGCGTTGATCCACGAACATTGCTTACCCCACAACTCGTCGGGCAGATAAAGGAGATCTCTGGTGTGCCACGTCAGGCCGCAGTCCACGGAAACGTAAATGAGATTGAGAGGAATGAAATCGTCGTCCTCCTCGCTGTTGTCACCGCCAAAGGCCACCAGATTGTCGTTGGTCAGTACCACGGCCTGTTGCCGTTGGGCAGGCAACTCGCAGCGGTTTTGCCAAGCCGGTGTGTAATAAGTCCAGGCCCTGGTCAGCTCATCGCCGTCGGCGGTCCACATCTTGCCCCACTCCGGAGCCACCGAACCATCCAACACCGATGCCTTCAAGGTACCCACCATCAGCATGCGCTTGAGGTTGTTTTCACGATGGAAAAAGAGACAGCGGATACTGTCGAGATCGGAGAGGTCCGACATCTGCAAAGGCTGGTCGTCCAACACCTCCTCTTCCCACTCCGCGTCGCCGTTCAAAACGCCGGAATAAAGCATGCCGTCACGAACGTCGTAGAGTCTGTTGTCCGAGACGCCGACGAGGCGCTTGGCGTTCGTCAATCCGTGCTCCGTCCACAGGACTCCGTCGTCGCTGGTCCACACGTTGCCGTCGTCGTCGCTGACATACAGCTTTCTGCCAGCCACGATGTTTGCGATATTCGCATCGGCAGGCAGACCGGAAATGGTAAGTTTCTGCCATTCGCCCTCGCTTTGGGGTTTCCAAAGCTCCCAATTGTGGCCATCGCTGGTGCCGTAGAGCAACACCGTGTTGCCCAGCGTCACCAAACGCGCGTTGATCCAATCGTCCATATCCAGCTCGCCGGTCTCGTCGTCCCACTCCCAGTCGCCGGCTTCCTGCTTGTGAATATTGAGCTTCACACGATAAATGCGGCTGATACCACCGTTTCCCTCCACACGAAAATCAAGACCGGTTTCAGGGATCGTCACGCTGTCGCTGGAGGCATAAACCGTCCAAGGCACACTGTCATCGGCCCCAGTATTCCTGTAGAAAAGAGTCTTGCCCCTGTAAGTGATATCCAAAAGCGTGCGTCGGGCACAACCTGTCGGCAAAGAGTCGCGGTTGCAGATCTGGTTGTTAATCTGGTCCACTGCGAACTTCCATCCTGTCGTGTAGATGGTGCTGACGCTTTTGACGACCGTACCGTGACCGGTGCGCTTCACCACGGTGCGCTTCAGCGTGCCGATGGAGAAGTTGGTGATGTTGCAATAGTCCTGCGTGTTTTCCGTTTCCTCCTCCTTGCACCCGGAAAGAGACAGCAACAGCAACGAAAACAGTACAACGGCTATATATGAGTGTCTGAACATCATTTTTTTCATTTATCGAAAACCGGGCGCAAAGATACGACTTTTTTGGCAGTTGCGCGGATAAAAGGTAGTTAAAGGGAGTTAAATGACAACAAATTTTCCTCAAAAGTGGAGATTTTTCCTTAATTTTGCAGGCAAAAGCAATGGACAGACTCACAGAACTCTACGGACGGCGCGAAGCCAGCGCCATTCTGCGCTTGGTGGCCGAAAGCCGCTTCGGGCTGTCGCAGACCGACGTGCTGCTGGGACGGATGGAGCATCTGTCCGGGGAGCAAAAAGAGGAATGGCGCGAGATTCTCAAACAGCTGCATGAAGGACGTCCCGTGCAATACGTGTTGGACCGGGCCGAGTTTCTCGGACGCCAGTTTCGCGTCACACCGGAGGTGCTCATTCCGCGCCCCGAGACGGAAGAGCTGGTGCGCCTCATCCTCTCCTTTTTCCCCGAAAACAGTGGTGCATCTGCCCTCGACCTCTGCACGGGCAGCGGGTGCATCGCCATCACGCTGGCCCTCAGCGGCATGAACGTGACGGCGACGGACATCAGTCGGGGAGCGCTCGACGTGGCCTGCGAAAATGCAAAGACTCTGGGGGCTGACGTCACATTCCGCGAGGAAGACCTGCTCTCCTCCCCCGCCTACGAAAGCGGACTGTTCGACCTCGTAGTCAGCAATCCGCCCTATGTTCGCGAGAGCGAGAAGCGGGAGATGGCGCCCCACGTGCTGAACCACGAGCCCTCGCTCGCCCTCTTTGTGCCCGACGACGACCCTTTGCGCTTCTATCACGCCATCGCCCGGGTGGCCAAAACGAGTCTCAAGCCCCGCGGAATGCTCGCATTGGAGATCAACCGGGCCCTGTCCGAGGAAGTGGCCGCGATGCTCGAAAAATACGGTTTCACCGACATATCCATACATGAAGACCAATTCCATAACCCCCGATTCGTGTTTGCAAAAGCTTGAAGCGCTGTGTGCCCGAGGCGAACACTGCGAGCATGAGCTGCGCGAGAAGATGCGCCGCTGGCAGCTGCCGGAAAGCGCCGCCGACAGCATCATCGAAAAGCTGCGCCGCGAGGACTATATCAACGACGTGCGTTTTGCCCGGGCCTATGCCTTGGACAAGCTGCGCTACAACCAGTGGGGTCGCGGGAAATTGCGCTACATGATGTACGCCCTGCAGTTGCCGGAAGAAGTCATCCGAGAAGCACTCGAGGAGATCGACGACGAAGAGCACGAAGCCGTGCGACAGGCGCTCATCGAAAAGAAAAACCGTGAAATCAAAGACAAGGACCCCTATACACGAAAAGCCAAACTGCAACGCTTTCTCTACTCCAGAGGCTTTTCGCCGGACATTTAGACCCATGAGCACGAAAGAAGACAACATCTATATGCAGCGCGCCCTGCAACTGGCGCTTTGCGGAGAGGCCGCCGCAGCGCCCAACCCTATGGTCGGCGCCGTCATCGTGGCTGACGGGCGCATCATCGGAGAAGGATGGCACCGCAAATGCGGCGGTCCGCACGCCGAGGTAAATGCCGTCAACAGCGTGAGCGAGCGGGATCTCCCCTTACTTCGGAAGAGCACCATCTACGTCACCCTTGAGCCCTGCGCCCATTGGGGCAAGACGCCGCCGTGCGCCGACATGATTGTGGAGCGCGGGATTCCCCGCATCGTGATTGGCTGCAGAGACCCCTTCGCCAAGGTCGACGGGCTGGGTATCAAAAAGTTGAAGGACGCCGGACGGGAAGTCGTCATCGGGGTGATGGAGGAAGAGTGTATGGCACTCAACCGCGTTTTTATGACTTTTCATCGGCTCCACCGCCCCTACGTGACGCTGAAATGGGCCCAACATCCCGACGGCAGCATGGAGGGACAAATCTCAACACCTTTCACCCGCATGCTCGTTCACAGATTGAGAGCGCGGTGCGGAGCAATACTCGTGGGGACGAACACAATGCTCACAGACCATCCGTCGCTCACGGTGCGCGATTGGCGGATTGAGGGCGAACAGCCTCTGCGCCTCACCATTGACCGACACCATCGTTTACCGAAGGACTTGACGGAAGGATTTCTGGTGTATCACAACGAAACGCCGGAAGAAATCCTTGCAGACCTCTATCAACGCGGCGTGCAGCACCTGCTTGTCGAAGGCGGACGCACGCTGCATCAGTCCTTCATCGACGCCGGGCTCTACGACGAAATCCGTGTGGAGACCTCCGGCTGCCGCGACATTGACGCCATCGACGGTCACAGCATCGTCTGCAGCTACCGCTAAAGCTCAGCCCTTCTGGCGCCTACGGTAGGCCTGGGGCGAGAGCCCCATCGTCTTGGAAAACAGACGCGAGAAATAATAGGGATCCGCGATGCCCACTTTGTGACAGATCTGGTTGAGACACAGGTCGGTCTCGTCGAGCCAGCGGCGCGCCGCCTGCACCTTGAGCAGATTGAAGTAGGCCAAGGGACTGCAGCCGGTGCGCTGACGGAACAGCTTGGAAAAACGGCTCGAAGAATAGCCCACATAGTGCAGCACGTCGTTCAGCGTGATGCGTTGCTCCACATGCTCCTGCATATAGTGGATGGCGGCGCCGACGGGGTCGATATACTGGCTCTGAGCCGAGGCAGAATCCTTCTGCGTTGCCGCACGGAACATGTCCAGATAGCGCATCGAAGCCAGATAGTGGTGAAGCAGGGCGGAGGCGTAGCGCAAATGCTCCAATCCGCAACCGTGTGAAAGCGTCGTCAGAATTTCCTCGAAAATGTTGTTGCGGTCGATGATGCGCGAATTGATGGCGGTGTTGATGCGCTGCGGCACTTGGGCGCCGTCGACGTAAATATTGCTGTGTGTGCCGCCGAAATGCACCCAATATATTGTCCATGCTTCACCCTCCGCCGAGCCGTAAGCGTGAGGCCGTCCCGCAGGCAGGATGAAAAAATCGCCGGCACGCACCTCCATCACGTTGTTACTCAGACGATACCAGCCGCGCCCCTCCACACAATAGATCAGCACGTGCTCCGAGAGCCCCTCCCTACGTTCGCGGCAATGATGGGCCGCATGGGGATAATAGCCGATATCGGTCACGAAGAGGCTGGACGTCAGGGCGTCCTCGCGCTCCATGTCCACCACCATCGGAGGCAACACCACCGAACGTTCGCCGGAAAATCCGTCCTTACGCTTAATCATGGTCTGCTGGCTACTGCTATTCGTCGGCTTTTCTGCGACAAAGATATGAAGAAAAGTAAAATTGTCCATCCTGTTTGAGGGATTTTTTTCTCTCTGCTGCCGATTTTTGCCATACCTTTGCAGTCGAAAACACATTATCCGCGCGATTTTATGTACACTAACCGCTTTACTCTCTTCATTTGTTCGGTCTCTGCCATGGGCGGACTGCTGTTTGGCTACGACTGGGTGGTCATCGGAGGAGCCAAACCCTTCTACGAACTCTATTTCGGCATCGCCGACTCGCCTGTGCTTCAGGGCGTAGCGATGACAACGGCGCTCGTGGGCTGTCTGCTCGGCGCTATGGTCGCAGGCGCTCTGGCCGACCGCTTCGGACGGAAACCGCTGCTGATGACTTCGGCTGTTCTCTTCACCGTATCGGCCATCGGCACCGGACTCTTCAACGACTTCACGCTCTTCAACATCGCCCGTTTGGTGGGCGGCGTGGGCATCGGTGTGGCCTCCGCTTTGGCGCCGATGTATATCGCCGAAGTGTCTCCGGCCAACATTCGCGGCAGGATGGTGAGCCTCAACCAGATGACCATCGTCTTGGGCATCCTGGCGGCGCAGGTGGTGAACCTGCTTCTGGCCCGCGACGTCACGACGGAAGAGAACCTCCGATGGAACATCGAATGGGGATGGCGCTGGATGTTTTGGGCCGAGACGGCGCCGGCGGCGCTCTTCCTCTTCATGAGTTTCTTCATCCCCGAGAGCCCGGTGTTCATGCGCCTGAAGTCTGCGCCCAAAGTCGCCGGAGACCGTCAGGAGAAGAGCACCCTCTCCGCGCTGCTGCAGCCGAAATACCGCCGCGTGCTGCTTTTGGGCCTTTTCATCGCTGTGTTCCAGCAATGGTGCGGCACGAACGTCATCTTCAACTACGCGCAGGAGATCTTCATCGGGGCGGGCTTCAACGTGGACGGCATGTTCATCAACATCGTCATCACCGGCATCGCCAACGTGCTCTTCACCTTCATCGCCCTCTACACCATCGAGAAGTGGGGCCGCCGCACGCTGATGCTCATCGGCGCCGGAGGACTGGGAACCATCTACGCCATCTTGGGCTACGGATACTACCAGCACCTGACCGGCACGCTGATGGTCGTACTGGTCGTTGCCGCCATCTCCGTGTATGCCATGACGCTCGGCCCCGTCACCTGGACGCTTTTGGCCGAAATCTTCCCCAACCGGGTGCGCGGCGTGGGGATGGCCGTCTGCACGTTCGCCCTGTGGACGGGCTGCTGCACGCTGACGTTCTCCTTCCCCTCGATGAACGCCTCGCTCGGCAGCAACGGCACCTTCTGGATCTACTCGCTCATCTGCCTCTTGGCCTTCCTCCTGCTCTGGCGCCAATGCCCGGAGACCAAGGGCAAATCGCTGGAAGAGCTGGAAAAAGAGCTGACAGACTGAGCACACCTTTATATATATAGCACGAACAAAAAACAAAACCATACGGAAATGACCAAAGCCTGGAGAGAAACCGTCACCATCCCGACCTACGAGGCCGGACGCGAAGAGAAGAACCCCATATTCCTCGAGAAGAGAGTCTATCAGGGTTCCTCAGGAGTCGTATATCCTTACCCCGTCGTCGAGAGCATCGCCGACGAGAAGACCGACCACGACTACAACGCCGTCTATCTGGAGAACGAGTATCTGAAGATCATGATACTGCCCGAACTGGGCGGACGCGTGCAGATGGCCTACGACAAGATACGCCAGCGCCATTTCGTTTACTACAATCACGTCGTCAAGCCGGCGCTTGTCGGTCTGACGGGCCCCTGGATCAGCGGCGGCATCGAGTTCAACTGGCCGCAACACCATCGCCCTTCGACCTATCTGCCGGTGGACTGCACCATCGAAGAGGGAGAGGACGGCAGCGTCACCGTCTGGTGCAACGAGCAGGAGCGCATGTTCCGCCAGAAGGGTCTCGTCGGCTTCACACTGCGTCCGGGCTGCGCTTATCTTGAGATTCGTGGACGACTCTCCAACCGCACGCCGCTGCCTCAGACCTTCCTCTGGTGGGCCAATCCGGCTGTGGAGGTCAACGACGCCTATCAGAGCGTGTTCCCGCCCGACGTCAACGCCGTGTTCGATCACGGCAAGCGCGCCGTGAGCAGCTTCCCCATCGCCACCGGCACCTACTACAAGATGGACTATTCGGCCGGCGTGGACATCAGCAACTACAAGAATATCAAGGTGCCCACCTCCTACATGGCCGTCAACTCCAAATACGACTTCGAGGGCGGCTACGAGAACGACACGCAGGCCGGCATGCTGCATGTGGCTTCGCACCACTTCTCGCCCGGAAAGAAGCAATGGACCTGGGGCAACGGCGACTTCGGACGCGCCTGGGACCGCAACCTGACCGACGACATCGACCGCGAAGAAGCCGCCAAGTGGGGCATCTCACGCACGGGATTCCGCCCGTATATCGAGCTGATGGCCGGCGTTTACACCGAAAACCAGCCCGACTTCACCTGGCTCATGCCCTATGAGGAGAAGCAGTTCACGCAGTACTTCATGCCCTATCGCGAACTCGGCATCGTCAAGCAGGCCACGAAGGACTTCATCATGAACATCCACGAAGACGGCCACATGCAGATTCTGGCCACTTCGCGCCGCGAGGTTGTCATCACGCTGACGGGCCAAGGCGGCAGGGAGCTTCTCCGCTGCGAGGCGACGCTTTCGCCGGAAGCGGTCTTCAGCCGTCAGGTGGATTTCGCCGGCGCTCCTTTCAGCAGCCTGCATCTGAGCATCGCGCCCGCCGGTGGCGGCGTGGATCTGCTCTCATGGGCGCCCGAACCCGACGACGTGCGCCCCATTCCCGACGCCGCCGAAGCCGCTTTGACGCCTGTCGAGTGCAAGAGCATCGACCAGCTCTATCTCACGGGCCTGCATCTGGAGCAATACCGTCACGCCACCTGGTCGGCGCTCGACTACTACGAAGAGGCCCTTCGCCGCGATCCTCAGGACGTGCGTTGCAACACGCAGACGGGCCTGTGGTATCTGCGTCGCGGACGCTTCGAGCGGGCCGAAGAGCATCTGCGCCGGGCGGTGCGCGTGTGGCAGAAGCGCAACCCCAACCCCTACGACGGAGAAGCCCTGTTTTATCTGGCCCTCACGCTGAAGTTCCGGGGCCGTCTGCACGAGGCCTACGAGCTGTTTTGGAAGGCCTCGTGGAACAAAGGCTGGGCCGACGCCGCCTATTTCGAGGCGGCCTCCATCAGCGCCGGCGACCGCCGCTGGGAAGACGCTCTGGAGGAAGTGGAGCGCGCCCTCATCAGCAACAGTCACAACCACAAAGCCCGGGCGCTGAAGGCCTGCATCCTGCGACAGACGGGGCGCTTCAACGAAGCCCGCGCGTGGATTCGGGCCTCGCTCGAGATCGACCCCTTCAACTACGGATGCCTCTACGAGAAGGCCGTCATCAGCGACGAAAGCGCCGACCTGGAGCGCATCGACACCCTCATGCACGGCAACATCGAGAACCACCACGAGCTGGCCCTCGACTATGCGGCTGCCGGACAGTGGGAGGAGGCCCGCCGCATCCTCTCGCACGCTCTGGAGACGGTGGAGGGCGCCAATCCGATGACCTGCTATTATCTGGGATGGGCGTATCTGCATCTGGGCGACGAGCAAGAGGCCCGACGCTGCTGCCAGGATGAGGTCAAACGACACGCTGCCGACTGCTGCTTCCCCAACCGTCTGGAGGACATCCTCGCGCTGGAATCGGCCAAAACGCTGACCTGCAGGGAAGAAGGCTCACATCCCGAGACGGCCCTCGCGCCCTATCTTCTGGGCTGTCTCTACTACGACAAGCGCCAATACGACGTTGCCGTTGACAACTGGGAGCTCTCCGCGCGCCTCAATCCGCAGTTCCCCACCGTGTGGCGCAACCTCGCTCTCGCGCGCTTCAACAAGCAAGGGCTCAAGGAGGAGGCCGTAGAACTGATGGAGCGCGCCTTCCGTCTGGACAAGCGCGACGCCCGCGTGCTGATGGAGCTGGACCAGCTCTACAAAGTCATGCAGAGGCCGCATCGCGAGCGTCTGGCCTTCCTGCAAAAATATCCCGAATCCATCGCGCAGCGCGACGATCTCGTGCTGGAGGAAATCACGCTGCTCAATCAGGTGGGACGCTGGCGCGAAGCGCTGGAGAAGCTCGACGCGCACAAGTTCCATCCCTGGGAAGGCGGCGAAGGCAAGGTGCCGGCGCAGTATCAGATCTGCCGCGTGGAGCTGGCCAAAGAGTTGTTGCAGCGCCCCGACGGCTGCGAGGAGGCCGTCCGTCTACTCACGGAGTGTCTCTCCTATCCCGCCCATCTGGGTGAAGGCAAACTCTACGGCGCTCAGGACAACGACTTCCACTATCTGCTCGCTCTGGCCTACGAGCGACTGGGACAGAAGGAACTGGCGCACGAGCATCTGCTGCTGGCCACAGAGGGCCCGACGGAACCTGCCGCCGCGATGTACTACAACGACGCCAAGCCCGACAAGATTTTCTACGCCGCTCTGGCTTACAGGAAGTTGGGCGACGAGGCCCGCGCCAACAGCCTCTGCTACAAGCTCGTCAACTACGGCCGGCAGCACCTCTTCGACCGCGTCACAATGGACTACTTCGCCGTATCGCTGCCCGACCTGCTCATCTGGGACGGCGACCTGCAGCAGAAGAACACCGTCCACTGCAACCTGATGATGGCGTTGGGCCATTTCGGGCTCGGACAGACGGAGAAGGCTCGCGGCTTCCTCGCCGAGGTGGAGAAGCTCGACCTCAACCATCCCGTCCCGCCTGCACTGCGCACGCTCCTGCCTTTGCTCGCCGTCTGATGGCGGAGCCTTCAGGCGATGGCTACATTGCCAAGCAATGAGCGCGAGACCTTTAGGTTGAAGCGAACTATCAGCACCGTGATGACGGAACAATATAGCACAGACGATGCCAAGGGACACCGAACAGACGGCCCAAAAACGTAGTGAGCATTACAGTCTGAGGAGCCTATCTACAATTCGTACAAATCGTCCAGTTGTATTTCCGCCTGAATGTCGCCCCAATATTCATTTCGTGTTAGTCCGTCTGTGGTCACCATGATGGAATGAATGGCTTTCTTGGTGCTTGTTACAGATTGGAACACATCTCGTTTACGGGCAAGTTCACCTGCATAATCGGACGTGATGGTGTAAGAATCCTTCGAATATTTCATTTCGCACACATCAATTATTCCATCGCTGCGGTCTATCAATAGATCTATCTGAACTCCCGGCCTGCCCATGCTCTCATCCGGCATGCAACGCCATGCATATTCATGGGTAAGTATTCCGCTGATACCCAGCTTCTTTTTAATCTGGTCAACATGCCACAGGCAAGTGCGTTCAAATGCCAGACCGCACCACGTATTATACTTGGGGGTCCCTAACATCGTCCTCCAGTAATTTGAACCTTGCCGAACTCCGTTAATATATTCATAATAAAATAATGTATAATGGTCAATCAACTGGAAGATGTCCGACTTAGTCCGATATCCCATCATAGTGTAACTACGAATAAAGCCACACCACTCCAAATCCTTCAAAATATTTGAGAATGCTCCATTGTCCTCAAATTTTCCGGCCACTAACAACTCTTGTCGAGTCATGCCCATCTTTTTCTTGGCCAATAACTCAATTACGCGAATGTATGGCTCCGGTTTCTTGAACAATGAAGCATACAGCATCTCAAATTCGTCGTGCAACTCCCCGTCGGGCGAAAAAATCAGTCTGTCAATCTCTGCCGTTATACTGGTTCCTCTTTGCAGCAGACTCCAATAATAAGGCACACCGCCAAATATCATATAGGCTTCAAGCATCTGTTTGCGATTTAGGACAAGCCCTCTTGATTGTGCCAGCTTTTCGCATAATCCAAGAGAAAATGGGCTGAGAGAAATGCGATGGTTCAGGCGATTGTGCAATCCGCCTTTATTCTTAATGATTTTCTTCACCATCCACGAGGTGCTGCTCCCGCATACAACAAACACAATATCCTTTCGGGCGGATGCCCATCCGTTCCAAAACGATTCCAACTCTGATAAAAAACCAGAACGTGGAGCATCCATCCATGGAAGCTCGTCCAGGAAGACTATCTTTTTGCCTTCAGGCAGACTCATAACAAACCGTTTGAGTTCGCTAAAAGCATCGCCCCAATTGGTTAGTTCCGGAGTATCTTTTTGCCCATGTTCCTTGAGTGCACGACGGAAACGTACCAACTGTTTTCTTGCAGTCAAGTTTGCAGCACCGGTAAACTGGAAGTCGAACCGGTTTTCAAAGGTTTCTCTGATGAGGAAGGTCTTACCGACTCGACGTCTTCCATACACAGCAATAAACTGAGAGTACTCTTCATAGAGAGCATTCTGTAATACTTGTTTTTCTTTTTCCCGACCTATTAGCATAGCATTCATTAATTATGATTCGCGCCCCAAAGATAACACTCTTTCGTGAGAAAACAAGCGGAAACGCTGCAAAATATCTATATTCCGCTGTTTTATTAACAAAATGCTACTCAAAAAGTGTCCTTTCTCCCCCACTCTCGCTCCGAAACTCACCGAAAACGCCCCCGAAAACCTTGGCTCGACTCAAACGATCAATCGGGCTGGTTCAAACGATCGGTTGAGGTGACTCATACGATTTTGGGGGGTTCTAACTAGGGCGTAAAAATTCTCTAACTAGGGCGTAAGTTTTTGCCGTCTTCCTCTACCCCCCGCCCAGAGTCGCCGCATCACTGCTGCAGAGCCGCTGCATCACTGCTGATTTATCGGACTCAATGAATATTCGGGTTATGCAAAAAAAACATTCAACGGACATTTTTACGGATGTCCCTAATGTCCGCAATGTCCGCAAAACGGACATTGCGGACATTGCGGACAAGCGTTAATTGTGTCCGTTCGATGTTACAAAAAGCGCCCGCAGGAAAATCTGCAGGCGCCAATACATTTATATAAGAGGAAGGAATTTACTTCACGAAATACTTCTTCCCACCTTGGATGTAATATCCGCTTGCAGGCTTCTGCTGGAGACGACGGCCCATGAGGTCGAAGATGGGAGCGTTTTCATTTGCCTTTAAGATCTTCTTGGACTTCACCTCTTCTACCGCAGTCGGATCTATTCCAACTATGTTACCAAACTCCTTCCATTGATCCGCTGTTTTATATTTATTGACGGATGTCTCAGGCACATAAAGGATTGCTGTGCTTTGAGGCACATTATCAAATACACTGCCGCCCGTAGTTGGAACGTTCTTTGCAAGACATGTAACAGACTTGAGGCCAGAGCAACCCCAGAAGGCAGAACCGCCAATGCTCGTCACACTGTTAGGAATAGTAATCGACGTGAGGCCGGAGCAATCAAGGAAGGCACGCTCGCCAATGCTCGTCACACTATTGGGAATGGTAATTGATGTGAGGCTGGAGCAATCATCGAAGGCCCACTCGCCAATGCTCGTCACACTCTCACCAATGATATATTCCTTTACTTGCTCTCCGAAAATATATTTAAGACTATTACCATAAGTATAATTTTTAGAAAGAATTGCATTAGAATTGATAGTCACAGACGTGAGGCCGGAGCAATCACGGAAGGCATTATCGCCAATGCTCTTTACACTGTTGGGAATATTGATGGACGTAAGGCCAGAGCAACCCCAGAAGGCAGAAGATCCGATAAATCTTGTTCCGGCTTTAATATTATAAGTACTCTGGGTATCATCTACAGCTATCACCAAATACGTGTCTGCATAGCGTATATTGTCTATAATAGGAAGACTTGGGCACCAAGAGAAAGCATCATCGCCAATGCTCGTCACGCTATTGGGGATGTTGATAGAAGTAAGTCCGGAGCACCAAGAGAAGGCATTAGAGCCAATGCTTGTCACACTATTGCCAATGATATATTCCTTAACCTGCTCTCCGAAAATTCTATAAAGACCATGACGAAAAGTATAATTTTTAGAAAGAATTGCATTGGAATTGATAGTCACAGACGTGAGGCCGGAGCAACCTTTGAAGGCATAATCCCCTATGCTCGTCACACTCTCGGGAATCGTCACAGACGTGAGGCTTGAGCAATCACTGAAGGCACCCTCGCCAATGCTCGTCACATTATCACCAATGATATATTCCTTTATTTGCTCTCCGAAAATATTTTTAAGATTATTATCCTCGGAATAATTCTTAGAAAGAATTGCATTGGAATTTATGGTCACTGATGTTAGGGCAGAACAATCGGAGAAAGCATTATCTTCAATCGTCTGAACATTTTGCGGAATCACAATTGAACTGAGACTCTCGCAAATATTGAAGGCGTATGCTTTAATCGTTTTTACACCACCGGGAATAGTGATAGAAGTCAAACCGTCACATCCGGCAAAAGCATAACTGCCGATAGTTTCCACTTCATCAGGAATGCTCACTGAAGTGAGCTCTTCACA
>CACZUX010000046.1 GCA_902784475.1 uncultured Bacteroidales bacterium
ATTAAAGAGTCATATCGGCTTATTATCTCCAAACTCCCAAAGTCTATTCGGGCGAAGTACATAGATTTAGAAGTAGCAAAATGATATTAAAGAAAAGAATGATGAGAAAAGCAAGCAGACAAATGGATGGCATCTTCGCATTGGAAGTGTTGGATAAAGCTCCCTACGTGACCGTCAGCATGACTAGACCTGATGGTACACCATATGGATTGCCCTTGTCTTTGGTCAGGACAGACGATAAGACTTTCTATTTCCACTGTGCCCAGGAAGGTGAAAAGCTGGACTGCATAAAGAGCAATCCTACTGTTTTCCTTTCTGCAGTAACCAAGTGTGCGCCTACTGTCGGTCCGAAAGATGGAAGCTTTACACTACAGTATAAGTCAGCGACTGCCATCGGTAAGGCTGAGATTGTAACTGACCGTGAAGAGAAAATAGAAGCACTAAGGGCAGTCTGTCTGCGTTTCCTCCCTCATCACATGGATGCTTTCGATGCCGCTATTTCCCGTAGTCTTGAAAGGACGGCGGTAGTGAAGATTACCCTGACAGAGCCTCCTATTGGCAAGCGGAAACAGTATGACAAGCAAGGAGAAGAAATGAAATGGGGACGAATGGAATGAGCTAATATGGCAAACATTCAAATCATACAAGGAGGTTTTGAGCAGAAGTAAGAGGGCTGACAAAAAACGAAAGACTAAAGACGAAAGACGAAAGACGATAAAAATGCGTAGAGAGTTTCGTTGGGGATACGACAATTTTTTGAAAAAATCAGACGCAAATTTACCTTGGAAAAGTTTTTTTTGCGATAATTTGTAGGTTTTTTGAAATATTATTATTACCTTTGCAGTCGTAAATAACATACTAATTCGCGACAGAATATAACTATTTATATGGTAGATACCATTGAAGATAAGATATTTAATAAGATGAAGAAATGCGGAAGAGGTTCCGTGTTCTTCATCTCGGATTTTGTGGCGTATGGTAATCGTAATGCCATCAATAAAGCACTGGAGCGACTTACGGAAAAGGGGCTTATATTGAGGGCTGCACGCGGCATCTACTGCTACCCCAAAATAGAAAAGGTATATGGGCTTGGCCCCATCCCGCCGTCAATGGAAGATATTGCTGAGGCAATGGCAAAGCGCGACGGAGCCAAAATTGTTCCATCCGGACTTTATGCCCAATATCAGTTGGGGCTGACACAGCAGGTGCCGATGAATGTGGTATATCTCACGAACGGAATCTCCCGCACCATTAATCTGGGAGAGGGTAAGGCCATCAAGTTCAAACATTCTTCGCCCAGGTATTTTGTGATACGAAACCAACTTGCTTTACTTTTGACAACAGCACTGAAGGACTGGAAAGTTGAAAACCTCAGCGCAGAGCAGATAGACACCATTAAAAGCAAACTCAATGCGAACCCACGCCTCCAGATTGCAGACTTGAAGTTGATGACATCAAAGGTTCGTGAACTGATAATAAGTTTATACGATGAATAAGTTTCTTTCACTGACCGACTCACAACGCAAGAATGTATATGAGTCGATCTCGCATAAAGTGAATCTGCCGGCTCAGGTTGTAGAGAAGGATTTCTGGGTTACAGCTGTTTTGCAGACCGTATTTTCGCTGCCAATAGCAGAGCATCTTGTTTTCAAAGGTGGCACCAGTCTGAGCAAGGGGTGGAAACTTATAGAACGATTCTCAGAAGACATAGACCTTGCTATCGATCCCGAGTTTCTGGGCGTTAGCGGGGGAGACCTTACGAAGAAACAGATTAAGAAGTTGAGAAAGGCGTCATCGCTGTTCGTTCTTGAGCAAATGACACCGATGATAAGGGAGAGAATAGCAGAAGTGGGCCTTCAGCCGTTCATCACCCTTGAAGCACAGCCTAACGGTGAAGGAGACGACACTTATCCGGAACCGCGACAGGTGTATTTCCACTATCAGTCAGTTTTTGCAGAAACACTCAATTACCTCAGACCAGACATCGTGCTGGAGGTAAGTGCCCGTTCGCTGGTTGAGCCAACAGAATCCATCGAGGTGAAGAGCATACTTGCGGAGAATCTTCCCGTTGAACCGCTCGTACAAACGGCTGTTCATACGGCTATTCCGGCTAAGACGTTCCTTGAAAAGGCATTCTTGCTCCACGAAATATTCTCTATCCCGGGGCATGGTACGAAGGCAGAACGCAAGAGCCGTCATCTTTATGATCTCCATGTAATGATGAACAAGGAATTTGCCAAGCTTGCCATCAAAGACAACCAACTGTGGGAGTCTATCCGTCATCACCGAGAGGTTTACACATCCGTACGAGATATGGATTACACGCCGGAAGTTCGTCATCGTATTCAGTTGGTTCCTCGTGAGGACATCATTGACGTCTGGAGAAATGATTACGAAGCGATGAAAGAAGCAATGATATACGGCAGAAAGCCCACATTCGACGAATTGGTTGACGGCATGGCTAAACTCCAGGAATGGTTTAGGAGTGTCAATGAGGGCTGAAGGATGATGGCTGAGTGAAGATGTCTGATGGCTGATGGCTGATGTAAGACGTAAGAACTAAGAACTAAGAGCTAAGAACTAAAAAAAGATACACAATGAGCATTGAGGAAGCTTTGTATTTGGCGTTGGATGCACACAGAGGGCAGGTCGATCTGGACGGGAAACCCTATATCCTGCATCCTCTCAGAGTAGGTCTCAGAGGACAAAACGACAAGGAAATCATCGTCGGTCTTCTTCATGACGTCATCGAAGACACAAAATATACGTTGCAAGACATCGCAGACAAAGGGGCAGAGAGAGATGTTGTGGAAGCACTCTCGCTGCTCACACACAAAAAGAATCTGCCCTATAGCGAATACCTGGACAAGATCATCGACTCAGACAATCCTATTGCCATCGCCGTCAAAAAGAACGACCTGCTCGACAATCTGGCAAGAAACGACAAAGCAACAGAAGCAAAACAAAGAATCTACGAAAAACATTCGAGGGCAATAGAAAGGCTGATGGCTGATGAAAGACGAAAGACGAAAGACTAAAGACGATAAAATCCGCCTTCAAAAATACTCTCTTACGGCAAACTCAAACTTAACACAAAAAGCCCCTCACACCCGGCGGGCTTTTTTTTATTCCGCCAGGCGGCGGGCGGCGGCGCGATCGATCTTGCCTGTGGGGGTCAGAGGAATGGCATCTGCGGGGAGAACGCACTTAATGTAAGGATGATGCAACGCCGCGCGGGCCTGCTCCGCAAAAGGACGCTCCACCACGAGCACCGCCTCCTGGCCCAGCTTCTCGTGGGGGCGGCAGGTGATGCAGAAGACGGGACGGCCCTCGCAGTCGGGCAGGAGTGCGCGCAGGCGCTCCTCCTCATCCTCGATATGCAGCTTGAGACCGCCGCTGATGATCACGTTGTCGCGACGCCCCAGGATGCGGAAACGGCCGTCGGGGAGCAGTCGGGCAAGGTCGTTGGTGACGAGGCGCTCGGGCGAGAGCGCCGGAGCGTCGATGACGAGGCAGCCCTCCTCCGAGAGCGAGAGGGCGACGCCCGGCAGCGGACGGTACCAGTCCTCAGCCTCCGCACCGCTGACGCGACGCAGGGCGATGTGGGAGAGCGTCTCCGTCATGCCGTAGCTGCTCCAGACGGCAACGGGCTGCGTGCGCAGGCGCTGCTCCAAAGTCGGCGGGATGGCGCCGCCGCCGACGATGAGATGGCGGATGCGGGAGAAGAGCGGATGGTCGATGCTGCAATAGACCTGAGAGGGCACCATCGCGCAGAGGTCGATGACGCCGATGTCGGGATGCTCTTGCGCAAGAGCATCCAGCGGACGGTTGGAAGGCGCCACCTCCACGAGGCGCAGGCCGCGCTCCAAGGCGCGCACCACCATCATCTTGCCCGCAATATAGTCGCAGGAGAGGCAGAGCAGCGCCGTCTGTCCCTCATGCAGTCCCAGGAAGTCGCAGGTCATGCGGGCGGAGGCGCGCAGGCGCTCCTTGTCGGCAAAGAAAACCTTGGGCGCTCCCGTAGAACCGCTCGTCTGCAGCCGCACCTGAGGGGAAGCGTTGCGCCACTCTATGACGAAGTCATTGAACATTGACCGTTGACCATTGACCGTTGACCATTGACCGTTGACCATTGACCATTGAACATTGACCATTAACCCTTAACCCTTAACCATTAATCAGTCTGCCACTTCGCTGCGCCAGAGGCGGGGGCCCCGAAGTTCGAGGTCCATCTCGATGTTGTCGGTGAAGAGTTGTCCCGTGCCCAGGCCTTGGGGGAAGCGGATGTCGGGACCGTAGATGCGTGCGGCCAGAAGGGCCACATTGCGCAGTCCCACATTGCTCTCGAGGGCCGAGGTGATCCAGGAACCGATGCCCCTTTGGTTGGCCAGAGAGACCCACTCCATCGTGCCCGTCATGCCGCCGTGCAGCGTGGGTTTGAGCACGATATACTGAGGCCGCACGGTCTCGAGCAGCGTCTCCTTCTCCAGGCGTGAGGTGACGCCGATGAGCTCCTCGTCGAGGGCTATCGGCAGCGGGCTCTCGCGACAGAGGGCGGCCATCTCCTTCCACTGGTACTGGCGGATGGGCTGCTCGATGGAATGCACGCCAAGAGCGGCCAGCGTCTCCAGGCGCCCGGGGGCCTCTTCGGGCGTGAAGGCACCGTTGGCATCGACGCGCAGTTCGAGGCGCTCCTTGGGGTAGCGGCTGCGCACTTTTTCGATGAGCGCCACCTCGTCGTCCCAGCGGTTGGCGCCGATCTTGAGCTTGATGCAGCGGAAGCCCTGCAGCAGTTTCTGCTTGACCTGCGCGAGCATCTCCTCGGGCGACGACATCCACACGAGGCCGTTGAAGGGAATGCCCTCGCGGCTGCGGGCGAAGGGTGTGTCGTAGAGCAGCGGGCTCTGACGAAAATCGTGGATGGCGCTCTCCAGGGCGAAGAGCAGCGCAGGGTAGGGGCGCAGAAACTCCGTGTAGTCATCGGCAGCCAAAGCCTCGCGGATGAGGCCGGCCACAGCGGAGAGCGTGGGATAGGCGTCGCGGTCGGCGGAAAGGTCGGGCAGAGGCGCACACTCGCCCAAGCCGATGCGCCCCCCGTCGTCGGAGGCGGTGAGCAGGATGATGCGACGCTCGCTGTAGGCGCCGCGCGAAGTGCGTGCGGGGCGCTTGAAGTGAAGGGTGCGCAGAGAGAGATTGATGTTCACGGGCGGGAGATTACCATTTTTTGAGCATTAGGGCACCAGTGGGAAGTCCTCCCAGTGGGGGCGGCGCTTCTCGAGGAAGGCGCGACCGCCCTCCTGTGCCTCGTCGAGCATATAGTAGAGTGCGGTGCAGTCGCCGGCGAGCTGCTGGATGCCGGCCTGTCCGTCGAGTTCGGCATTGAGGCCCATCTTGATCATGCGTAGCGCCAGGGGTGAGAGTTCCATCATGCGGTGCGCCCAGCGGACGCACTCCGCCTCCAGATCTTCGTAGCGCACCACCTTGTTGACCAGTCCCATGCGTTCGGCCTCCTCGGCCGAATACTGACGGCACATGAACCAGATCTCGCGCGCCTTCTTCTGGCCCACGATGCGGGCCAGATAGGCGCTGCCGAAGCCGGCGTCGAACGAACCCACCTTGGGGCCCGTCTGGCCGAAGCGGGCGTTGACGGAGGCGATGGTGAGGTCGCACACCACATGCAGCACATGACCGCCGCCGATGGCCCAGCCGTTGACCATCGCCACAACGGGTTTGGGCAGACGGCGTATCTGCATCTGCACGTCGAGCACCGAGAGGCGGGGCGTGCCCTCCTCGTCGATGTAACCGCCGCGACCCTTCACGTGCATGTCGCCGCCCGAGCAGAAGGCCTGCTTGCGCAGCCATTCCTCGCGGCTTTCGCCCTCGAGATGAGGCGTTTCGGCCCCCGTGAGCAGCACCACGCGGATGCGGGAGAGTTCGCGCACGATGGTGAACGCCTCGGAGAGTTCGCGCGTGGTGGTGGGGGTGAAGGCGTTGCGCACCTCGGGGCGGTTGATGGTGATCTTGGCGATGCCTTCCGCCTCCTCCAGGCGGATCTCGCGAAAGGTCTTAATGCTTTTCCATTCCATAAAATTAATGTATGTCGGAGTTTAAGAGTGAACGGTAGAATTCGCGCCAAAGACGCATGTCCTCCTCCCCGTCGGTGACGACCTCCAGCAGCACGGGGCGCAGGCTTTTCACGGACGCCAGCTGCGCAATGCCTTCACGCAGGCTTTCTTCGTCTTCGGCCTTCAGATGGGTGATGCCGTAGAGGCGGCAGAGGTCTTCGGCACCGGTCGCGTGCGACGCCGTCACGAGGCGGTCGCGGGCCGGACTCTCCTTCAGCGCGTCGAAGGCGCGGAAGATGGCGCCGCCGCCGTTGTTGAGCAGCAGGATGCGCAGATTGCCGCCGAGCTCCTGCTGGGAGAGCGCCGTCTGGTCGTAGAACGCACTCAGGTCGCCGATGACGGTGGAGAGTGTGCCTTCTATGCCGTTTAATCCCCGGTTGCAATGAATGAAGTGGGGGTCGAAACTGGTGCCCAGGCGCACGGACATGCTGTTGGCATAGACGCGCACTTCGCCCTCGGAGGTCGCTTGCTCTGCGAGCAATTTGACGGCCAGCATCGAGGAGAAGCCCGGGCGGAAGGCCTCGTGAGCGCGGCGGATGCGCGCCTCAAGTCGGCCCCAAGCTTCGAGAAAAGATGCGTCGGGGCAGCCCGTTGCCATATTTAAGTCTTCCAGTACCGTCTGCGGTTCTGCCTCAACGAGCAGCGCGGTGCGGCGGCTCACGTCGTGCAGGGTGCCGTCTTCACTCACCACAATGTGCTCAACACTCTCGGGCAGCGTGCGCAGCCAGCGGCGCAGGCGCTTGCTCACGGTGTTGCCGCCGAGATAGACGACCTTCTCGGGCATCATCTCCGAGGGCATGCCCTCTTGATCCAGCAGGTACATCATGCGATCGGTGAAGGAAAGGCCCCGGAAGGAGAGTTGGTCGGAGAGCACGAGGGCGCGCTTGGAGAGGCTTGCCGTCAACGTGGCGTCGGTCTCGCTTCTCGTCTGTCCGAGGACAACGGCCAGGCGCGATGTCGAGGCCAGCGCGTTGCAGAGCTCCGGGCTCCAGCGGCTGTAGCGGATGAAGCGCTCCGAGGGGAGACCGGGTTCGGTGAAGCGGAAGAGCGGTTCGCTGACGGGCACGTTGATGTGGACCGAAGGATGCGCCGGGCGCGCCAGAGCGATGAAGGCCTCGTTGACGAGGCGGTTGCAGAGCCAGCGGTCGTCGTCGCAGTGAATCTCGGGCAGGCTGACACTGAGGCCGGCAAAACTGCCGAGGGCGCCCTGTTGCGGCATCGTCTGTCCGTCGAGTTGCCCGATCCAGGCGGCGGGACGGTCGGCCGAAATCACGAGGATGCCCCTCTGGCGATAGGTGGCTTCGGCGGCAGCGGGCAATGTGCCCAGGAGGGCCGAACCGCTGGTGACGCAGACGGCGACGGGTTCGTCGAGCGCCTCCGAGAGGCCCAGAGCGGTGAAGGCTGCCGAGCGTTCGTCGGTGACGGCGTGACAGATGAGGTCGGGGCACACTTCGAAGTTGTGGGCCAGGGGTGCATTGCGATTGCCCGGCGAGACCACCACGTGGCGGAGGCCGTGCGCCGTCATCAGTGCCGTAAGGATGTTAATATGGAGGTATTCACTATACATGGTCGAACAAAAGGTTGACGGTGTGCATCTTCTGCACCACTTCGGTCCACTCCTCCTCCAGACGGCTGTCGGGCATGATGCCGCCGCCGGCCCAGAGGGTGGCTTCGCCCCGCTCCGCATCGATGGCGGCAGAGCGCAGCGTCACATAAAGCTGTGTGCCCCCGACGGGGTCGGTGGGGCCGCAGAAGCCGCTGTAGTAGCGACGTTCGCGCCCTTCGGTCGTGCGGATGAAGTCGAGCGCCCGGCTGCGCTCCAGACCCGACACCGCAGGTGTGGGATGCAGCGCGGAGAGCAGGGCGCCCAAACGACTGCGCTCCATGCGGAAGTCGAAGGCGGTGCAGAGGTGCTGCAGATGTCCGGCCCGACGGCTTTCGGGGCCCTGCCGGTCGATGTGTGTGGAGAATTGCTCCAGCGTCTCTTGGACGAAGCGCTCCACCAGCGCCTGTTCGCGCCGGTTTTTCCCGCTCCACTCCTTCTCCCCGAGCGCCATCGTGCCCGCCAGCGCCATCGTGCGCCAGCGATCGCCCTCGCCTTCGAGCAGCAGTTCGGGAGAGACGCTGAGCCAGGTGCCCGTGAGGGGTGTGGAGAAGAGCGTCACCATGAAGTCGGGATAAGCGCGGCAGGCCTCGAGGAAGAGGGCGTCGGTGTCACAGTCGTCCAAGCGCACGGGCCGACGGAGCGAAGCCGCCAGCACCAGTTTGTCGAAGCGTCCGCCGCTGACGGCGCTGTGGAAGGCCTCGAAGCAGCGGCGGTAGTCCTCGGGCACGGGTGGTACGGAGGCCGGTCGGTCTCCCCTTGTCGGGGACTGACCCTCCAGCGTATGATGTTCGATGCTGTCCGGACGCACCATCACGACGGGGCAGTCCGGAGACGGTGTGAAGGGCGCGATGAGAAAGCCGCTGCGCTCGCAGAGGTCGTCGGGCGAAGAGAGCACGTCGGGTGCCGAAGAGGAGGAGAGGAAGCAGTAGTCCCCGGCTCCGGGCAGTCGGTAAAAGACCCGACAGAGGCTATGGTGAGGTGCTTCGCTCATGGGGAGGTGTCAGCGGATGAGGTTGGTGACGGTGGCGACGCTGAGCAGGCGATCGCCTTCGCCGTGCAGCTCAACCTGCCACACATGGGTGGTGGCGCCCAGATGCAGCGCCCGGCCGCAAGCTCTGACGCGATCGCCTTCACGGGCGGCGGCCAGATGGTTGGCGCTGACGGAGATGCCCATCGGACGGCGTCCGTCGAGGGCTTCGACGGAAAGGATGCCGGCCAGCGTCTCCTCAAGGGCCAGCATGACGCCGCCGCTAAGCGTGCCGAAAGGGGTGAGATGTTGGGGGCCGACGGTCAGGCAGAGCGAAGTGCTCCCGTCCTCGTGCGAAAGCTCCATGCCCAGATGGCGGTGCAATCCCCCCGTGAGGTCAATGCTTGCAGTTTTGTCCATCGTTTTGCGTATTTCACGGACAAAGATACGCAAATTTATCGTCCCCGCAAAACGTTTCGGAAAAAAAATCACTCACAGCCCGATGACGAGGCGGCAGATGCGGTCCTGAAACAGTCGGGCGTCCCACACCGGCGTGTCTTCGTTGATGATGGCGAAGGCATACCAGTGGTCGTTGTCGGCATGGATGTAGCCCGCCAGAGAAGAGGCGCCGCGCGTGGTCAGCGTGCCCGTCTTGCAGAAGACGCGGTCCTTGAAAAGCGGCGCACTCATGCGGAACGTGAGCGAACCCCGACGCACTGAATCCTGCGGTGTGGCCAAAGCCTCACGGAGAAGCACGCGGCGGATACTCTCGTCGCCCCAGGCATAGACCAGCAGGCGCATGAGGAAGCGCGCCGTGAGGCGGTTGTCGGGCGAGAGGCCGCTGCCGTCGTTGATGACGAAGCCGGCGGTGTCTTCCTCGGGCATCTCCTCGCGGATGAAGGTCCAGAGCGAAGAGGCCGGGCGCTGGTCGTCGGCCACATGGGAGCCGCCCCAGCGGTAGAAGGGATTGTCCACATGCCAGAGTACGGACTCTGCCTTGATGTTGCTGCTGTGGATGAGCATCGGCGAGAGCACGTGGCGCAGAGGATGACGCTCCCGGGCCAAGACACGGGCATGATGTTCGGCAGCGTTGAGGCGTATGCGGCGGGGCAGGCCTTCGAGCTTCGGAAGAGTGGCGCCGATGGGGCGCGGCTTCACGGAGATGCCGGCGCGCGCGAGTTCGTAGAGCAGCGTGCGACGCACGAAAGGTTCGCCGCGCAGGAGCAGCGGCAGACGGTTCCAGGGAATGTCCCAGGGAGAAGCAGTGGCGTGGGCGCGCAGGGTGTCGCAGCGGGCCAGATCGAGCACGACGTCGCCCTCGATGCGCTGGATGCCCTGGCGACGAAGGGCGGCGACCATCGGTTCGAACGACTCGAAGAGCGGATCGTTGTCGCCCTCGAAGATGAGGTTGCCGTAGAGCGTGCCGCGATGGACGACGCCGTCGGCCAGCAGGCGGCTCTCGAGGACGGCATCGGGGCCCAGACGCTTGAGCGCCGTCACCGCTGTCAGCAGCTTCATGCATGAAGCGGGAATCATGAGACGCGTGGGCTGCTGCTCAAACACCGTCTCTCCGGCGGTGAGGTCGTAGAGGGCGATGGCCACCTTGGAGGAATCCACCTGCCAGAAAGGCAGGCGCCCTTGGAGCGGATTGTCGGCGGAGACGACGACGGTCTCCGTCACGGCCTCGGTGCGGGCTTTGCGATGCGACGACCACAGATCCCAAAGGCCCTTGCAGCACCAGACCGCAAACAAGAGCGCGACACACCAGAGGGTGCGTCGCACGCTTTTCTTGAGTCGCCGCTTATGGCGTTTGGTCGGTCTCTGTGCGATAGGGCGTCGGGAGGTTTAGAAGTCGGGGAAATCTTTATTGCCCTCGGGCGTCACCGCAATGCACTCCATCTCGATGAGCCAGGAGGGGCGGCAGACGGGCGCCAGAGTGAACACCGTAGGAATCTCGGGCAGGCGCTCGCGGAACATGCGACTCACGACGTCGTAGTCGGAAATGTCGCGCAGATAGACCACAATCTGCATCACGTCGGAGAAACGGCCTCCGCCTTCGGAGAGCAGCGCCTCCACATTCTCCCACATGCGCAGCGTCTGCTGCTCGATGTCGCCCACGTGGAGCACCTCGCCCCGATGGTCGATGCTGGCGGTGCCGGAGATGATGAGGTGGCTGCGGTCGCCGTAGGTCATGCGGGTGCCGCGCTCGAAGGTGACGCCGTATTCGTCGGTGCGGTTGAGATGGCTCAGCGCGTAGAGATACTGCTGCTGCTCGGGGCGGAAGCCCTTCAGGGCGTAGCTGCCGAACTGGATGACGGCACGCGTGTCGGAGGGGTTGCCGCCGATGCCGGTGGAAGCGATGTAATGTGTGGCGCGCGAGAGGCCTTCACGCTCGAAATTCTCGCGGCGGGCCACCACCATGCCTTTGTAGGAAGTGTCCACGTCGCGCACGAAGAACCAGGTGCGGATGCAGTTGGCCTCCATCGTGGCCTCGCGACCGGCGAGCAGCTGTTCGTAGTCTTCGAGCAGCGTGCGTGTCTGGGCGTAGCTGCTGCCTTCGGGCACCGTCATGCCCATCGTCCAGAGGTGCTCGTAGCCGTTGTGGCGCACGAGGGTGGAGCCCATCCCGTCGGCGTGGTCCACCACCTCGGTGCCCCGCTGGAGGTAAAGCCAGAGGGCCAGCTTGCTGCCGTCGAGGGGCGGCTGCTGGATGTAGGAGACGGTGCACGTGTCGGGCTCGTCGTGCATCAGGGGTTGCTGATTGGTGCCGTCGGAGAGGAAGTAGCGCTTGAAGATCACCCGGGCGCCCCGGATGTCGTCGCGCGAGAGCAGCCTGCGCTCGGCCTCAATGAGACGGTCGTATTGAGATTGGAAGAGATCCCCGCGCGGCTCCACGTGCAGCATCGCGTGCCATTCGCCCGCACCCCCTTCGGGGCAGAACGAAGACAGCTGCACGGAAACGCCGAGGCTCTCAAACGGAATCAATTCATATTTCATCGGTGCAAAGATACAAAAAAATTAGGAGTTGGAGTCTTTTGGCGGCAGCGATTTTATCCACTCGTCGATAAACGTGCGCAAAACGTCCGTATCGACGCCGAGTTTGTGGAGAATCTCCACGTGGTTGATGTGGAGGACGTCCTGTCCGCTTTCGGCCAGAATCTGATGCAGCAGGCTCTCCTCGGGACGACCGCCCGAGACGCGCAGCAGTTCGGGATGAGAAGCCGCCGGCACGTTGACGAGCATCGCCATGCTGTGGCCTTCGGTCAGATTCAGGCCGCGCGCCGACTGGTTGCCCCCGCCGTGACAGCGGATGCAGGCCTCGTCGAAAAATCCTTTTTGCAGGCAGGAAGCCGACGTGAGGGCGCGCAGGGCGCTCTCCAGGCGCACGGTGTCCTGAGCGGGCAGGGAGGCCAGTTCCAGGCGCTGCAGGCTCAGGGTCTTCTTGCGCAGCGTGTTGGTGACGCAGAGTTCGACGGTGTGGACGGTGTCGCTCAGCTGGGAGAGCTCGACACGCAGCCGACCGCTCTCCACATCGGAGGCAGAGAGGATGCGCTGGCCCAAAGCATAGTCGCTGGTGGAGCCGAAAGCCGCCAGGGCGATGTTGTAGCCCTCGGGCAGCTCTTCCCACTCGTCGACGGAGCCCGTGAGCAGCGCCGTGCGTCCAGTCGACTTGAAGCGATAGACCTCATGCACGTCGCCGCTGTCGCAGGACGTCACGACGAGGAGCACCAAGAGGAGGAGCAGCAGGTATATAAAATAGAAATGTTTCATGACTTATAGGGGAAGCCTTTGTCAGAAAGAATATTGCAGCTGCAGCGTGGCCATGTGGGTGGCGATGCCCAGATCGTCGTTGTCGCGGTCGAGCTGCGTGGCGTGGCCCCAGCGTCCGGTGTACTGATACATGCCCGTGAGCTTGAGGTTGCACTTGTTGATGTAGTAGTTGAGCACCACGCCGGGAGAGTTGAGGAAGCCGTCGCGGTCGGTGCCGTTGCGGTCGAACATGTCCCAGCGCACACCGCCCTGCAGGCAGGGCAGGAAGAAGTAGCCCAGCTGGGCGTAGCCGCCGTAGAAGTTGTATTTCTCACTGATCTTCTGGCGCTCCGTGAAGCTGACGTGCATCCAGTAGGCCTCGAAGCCCACATACCAGCGGTTGTAGAGCATGGCGAACTCCAGACCGAGGCGCGAGTCGTTGGTGCTCTCGCTCTCGCTCTCGACATTCACGCCGCCGCTGACGGCGAACTCCATGTGGCGTCCGCGCAGCATGTGGGTGTTGCCCTGAGTCTTGGGCATGCGGCCCCAGGGCATGAAGCTGATGCGTCCGGCGTAGAGCAGAGCGGGGATGTGCCAGTCGTCGGAGAGGGTCTTGGTGGCGTTGTTGACGCCGCTGCCCGTGCCGTTCCACAGGCCGACCTCATAGCCCATCAGCCACTCGTTGCGGAAGCCGGGCGCCGTCTCCTTCACGTTGCGGGCACGGCTCAGACGGGCGACGCCGTGATACGACACACCCAGGTCGAAGCCGGTGCCGACCGACGGATTGACGGCGTTGAGCGAATAGGGCATGATGACACTGGAGATGAGCGAAGTGGGCAGGATGGGGAAGAGCGTTTCGCCCAGAGTGGTCAGGTAGGCGTGGCTGAAGGGCGTCTTGAACTTGCCCACACGGAAACGGGCGGCGTCGCTGATGCGATAGTCCACCCAGGCCTGTTGCAGGACGTTGCCGCCGCTGCCGGCCGCGTTCACCGAGATGTTGTAGTCGAGGCGGCCGAACGTGGTGCCGGTGAAGCCGATGATGGCGTAGGGGATGGCGAAGCCGGAATTGGCCACATTGTCCTGATTGTAGGCCTTGTCCAGACCTTCGTCGTCATAGTAGTTGAACATGCCGCGCGTCTGCAGGAAGAGGTAGGGCTTGAAGATGAACTTGCCGTCCTTCGACTGCAGCGTGAAGCCGCGGTCGTCGGCGATGCCGGTGACGCCGTTCTCCATGTCGATGGCGGGCGACTCGTGCTCCAGCTGCCACACCTCGGTGTTGAGCTTGTTGTAGAAGATGCCCTTTTCACCCTCGGCAAAAGTGAAGGCCGAAAGGCAGAAGCAGAGCGCCGTAAAAATAGTCTTTTTCATTGTTTATGCTGTGTTTGTTTTGTTCGTCGGAATACTTATTTAAAGAGAGCTCAGGAAGCTCTGCAGGGCGCGGCGCTTCCGCCAGTCCATCCTGGCATAGAGCATCTTGGAGGCCTGACCCTCTCCGCCGTGCCACATGATGGCTTCCTGGAAGTTGCGGGCGCGGCCGTCGTGCAGGAAATAAGTGTGGCCGTTGACGGCCTGCTGCAGGCCGATGCCCCAAAGCGGCGTGGTGCGCCATTCGTTGCCGCGCGCCAGTCCGGAGACATAGTTGTCGTTGAGGCCCACGCCCATAATCTCGCTGCCCATGTCGTGGAGCAGATAGTCGCTGTAGGGGTGGATCTCCTGTCCGCCCAGCCAGGGCAGTTCGGTGCCCATCAGCAGCGTGGCGCCCCGGGGGCGTGTGTGCAGCGTGGTGACGTGACACAGATGGCATTTGGCTTCGTAGAAAGCGGCCTCGCCGGCCTTGATCCATTCGCGCTGGGTGCGGGTCTCCGTCTCGGAACCGTCCCATTTGCTGTAGGTCTGACGTGCGGCGGTGCTGCCCAGGCGGCGGGCCGGCACGCCCAGTCCGTGGAGGTAGAAGTCCACATCCTCCATATCCTCGGCGGAAACTTCCAGCTGATCGTAGAGCAGGCCCATCATGCTACCCTCCTGCATCTGCAGCTGTCCCTCGCAGATCTCCTCGGGATAGCGGCTGTTGGTCACACCCATATCGGAGGAGAAGCCCAGTTCGACGGTGAGGTCCTGATGCTGCGCTTTGTTGCCGGAGAGGCCGATGTCGTAGACGCCCTTCTCGGTGACGTAGTTGCAGCGGCCGCTGATGCCGTATTCGGGATAGTTGCTGCGGGCGGCGAGCTGCTTGATCTCCTCACGGTCAAGCGCCATCATCTGGCCCATGCCGACATGGCGCAGCGGGATGCGCACGCTGCAGAAGAGCTCGTCGGGGTCGATGGGGTCGGAGGTGTTGCCGTAGTTGGCATACCATTCGGTGATGGTGTACTGGGGATAGACCAGAGAATAGGGTTCGCCGTCGGGCAGGGTGAAGTTTTCGCTGTGCCAGTCGTACTTGAGTTTGCCCTCGGCCTGCACGCCGTAGATGGACTGGTCGTGGAGCACGCGGCCGTAGTTCTGGAAGAAGACGCCGTTCTTGCGCGTCACATAGACCAGCATGCTGCTGAAGCCGTATTGGCCCGAGCCGTAGTCCCCGTCGCTGTTTTGCGTCCAGAGGGCGGGCTTAGTGCGTCCGGAGCCTCTGTGGCAACTCTCGCAGGAGTAGCCGGCATAGACCGGACCCAGACCGGTGGCCTGGGTGCTCTCGTTCTTATAGTAGCGGTCGCCGCGTGTGAAGCGGATGAGGTTGGCGGAGTTTTCCGTCACCCAGGGCGCCTCGTTGTCGTAGGCGCCGCTGCCGGTGAAAAAGGTGGTGGAGGTGCCGGCAGAGAGCGCGCGGTCTTCAGGCACCTCCTCAATTACGGTGATGCCGTCATCGTTCTCACACGAAACGATGACGGCAAGAAGAGCGGCCAGAACAGCCGCCTTATGCTGTTGAATCTGAAACATTATCTCGATTTACACATGATTACTGTGCCACCTTTCTGGGGGCGCCGTTCTTGAAGAGCAGGAACTCCAGCGTGTGGAAGCCGCGCACGTTCTGGGCTGCCTCGGTGGCTTCGTCGTCTTCATCGTATTCACCGCTCCAGTTCAGGCTGCTGAAGTTGCCGTTCTTGAGGATGTTGACAATGGCATCCTGATCCAGGGGCCAGGAGTCCATGTTGGGGTCGAGACCCAGGTCGGCAACGGGGCCGAAGAGGAAGGCCTCACTCGTCTCCCAGGGAGCGCGGGCATCCAGCCAGGCCTGACAGGCCTTCTCAAATCCGGCATTGCTGGGATTGGCGGTGAAGTCGCGGATGGCGTTGTTCAGGGTGACGGTCTTCTCTGCCAATTCTTTATAGGTAGGCAGCACGACGTTGCTGACGTAGCTTTCGGCAATCAGACGGAACTCGTTCTCGTCGTTCTCGTCGTTTTGCCTCTGGATGTAGCTCTTCAGATTCTTATCCAGGACATCGGTCAGCTCGGAGCAGGCATCCATGGCATCCTGCACCTCGGGCGCGTTGATGTGGTTGCGGAAGGGATCGGGAATAGCCCAAATGGCATTGGCGGCTTTGTTGATGGCGGCGTCCACCTTGTTGAAAAGAGTGACGTTGTGGTCCTTCACATATTTGGCCAGGGAGTGGTCGGCAACGGACTTGTCGCGCGAGCCGTAGAAGGCGTTGCGGACGGAGTAGATGTTGTTGCGGTAGTCCTGACGGCTGTGATAGCTGTACCACGACTCCACAGCGTAGAGGGCCTGAGTGGTCTTGCCGGCCACATAGAGGCTGTAGGGGTCGCCGAGCTTGGCCACACCCACCTCGTTGGCAATGTCGGTGCAACCGTCGATGATCTGCACCATGATGTCGTTGTAGGTGGGATAGGTGTCGTTGGTGGTGGTGAAGGTATTCTTGTAGGCTTCATCACCCTCATTCCACTCATCGTAGAGCTTGTCGGCATCCTTCGTCAGAAGGGTGGCCACGTTGATCATGTAGTTGTTCCAATTGGTGCGGTTGGCCTGCCAGTATTCAATGTTGGCGGCAGAAGGGGCGGAAGTGTCGGAGGTCGGATCAACAATCTTCACGTTGTCGTCATCGTCACCGCAGGAAATCAGCGTGAGAGAGCATACAGCCATAACGACTGCAGAGGCAAAAGAGAAAAACTTTTTCATGTTGCGTTATTTTTTAGTTAGATTTATTCTGTTACATCATCTTGGCCTTCAGGGCATCCAGCTCTTTCTGCTGCTGCTCCAGGCGGCGGTTCATGTCTTCGATGACCGCCTTCTCCGAGGCTTCGCGTTTGGCTGCTCTTTTGGCTTTGTAGGCAGCCCATCTGGCCTGAGAGGCCTTGTCGCCGAAGAACCAGCCCGTGAAGGCAACGCCCAGGGCAAACTCGTTCTCGCTGTTGTAGTCGCCGCCGCCGATGCTGCGTGTGGTGTAGTCGGCCTTGACGACGATGAAGGGCAGGGGCTTGTAGTTGAGGCCGGCCGTCCACATGCTCACTCTGAAACGCGGGTCGGCGATTTCGGGTGCCTCGACCTTCTCCTGGGGATTGTAGTATTCGTAGCGCACGAAAGGAATGATGTCGGGCATCTTCGGGCTGCGCACAAAGCCCTTGAGCCGCAGGCCGACTTCGCCGCCGTAGCTCACGGCCACCTCGCCCACGGGCGTCTTGCGGCTGTAGGGTGTGGTCTTGCCCAGGCGGTTGTTGGCCACACCGACCTTATAGCTGTTGTCCAGATGACCGCGCAGCACGTTGGCACGGGCAATCACCCAACGGTTGCAATACTGTGCGTCCACGCTCCAAATGACGAGCGGTGCGGCAAAATTATAGTTGTCCGTCTTGCTGGCGTCGGCATTGCGCGTGCAGTCGTTGCAATAGTAAACGCTGGCGCCCAGGCGCAAGCCGGGGATGCCGCGATAGTTCAGACGGACCACATAGGCCGGCGAGGTGAAGTTGTCCACCTCGAAGAGGCCCTGCTTGCCGTCTGCCACCCATGTCTTGCGCTGAAAGCCGTTCACGTTGAGTCCGGTCACCACTTGCGCCTCCCAGTCGAAAGAAGCCCAGCGTCTGCCGAATTGGCCGAAGAAGGCGATGCCGGTCTCGTGCCAGGTGTTGGGGATGATGGTGGACTCTCCTTCGGGGCGTACGGTGCCGAAAAAGTTGACGGGCTCGTGGTGCGCATTGGTCAGGCCGACGGGCACAATCATGTGGCCGGCACGCACGTTGAAAAATTGGTTGAGGTGGTAGGTGAGGTGAAACTGCTCCAGGGCCACTTCGCCGCCTTTCTCCACTTCCGTTTCGTATTCAAACTGGTTTTCGCCCTCTTCAATCTCGATGGCGGTGCCGGTGCCTCCGGCTTCAAATTCGATTTCCACGCCCAGGTTCCAATGTTTGCTGAACTTGTAGTCGCCGGCAATCACGAAGCGGGGGATGGCGATGGTGTTGCGATTCTCGTGGGTGGCGCCGAAAGCGGCGTTGCGCATGCGGTCGGTCTTATAATCTTTGAAAGCAGCCACCATTTCGCCGTAGCCGCCGAGGCGCCAACGGTCGTAACTGTTCCACTCCGTACTGTCGGTGTTCCATTGTGCGGCTGCTGTCTGAGTCATGGCAAGACCCAGGACAGCAGCCATCATTTTATGCTTCATTTCACTCATTTTTCTCTCATGTTTTCAAAAACCGGCGCAAAGGTACGGCCTTTTCCCAATACCTGCAATACGCAAAAATTATGATTTCTTCACACTTTGCGATACCCAAAAGTGGGTAAATGTGAGGCCCACGATTTAAAACGGTGGAGATTACGCGCGGAAAACTCAACTATTTTTCATACCTTTGCACCCGAAATTAGGTATAGCTATGATCGAGAAATATCATGCCGGAGACCCTTTGAGCGACCTCATCAGCGATGACTATCGCATGCTTCAGATCCTCTCCCGCTTTAATTTGGCGTTAGGTTTCGGCGACCGCAGTGTGGCCGACGCCTGTAAGTCGAGCAATGTGGATGCTCCCACCTTTCTGGCCGTAGTCAATTACGTCAAGGCCGGCGGGAAGGCTCACATCAGCGAATTGGTAGAAGACGTCAACGTGGGTGCGCTCATGGACTACCTCAAGCGCTCCCACACCTATTTTGTGGATTTCAGGCTTCCGGCCATTCGTCGCAAACTCATCGAAGCCATCGACTGCTCCAGCAATCAGATAGCGTTTCTCATCCTCAAATTCTATGACGAATATGCTGCAGAAGTCGGCCGTCACATGGACTACGAAAACAAACATGTGCACCCCTATGTGGAGCGTTTGCTACAGGGAAAGTTGCCCGAAAGCGGTGTCCGTTTTTCTCAGTTGATCCACCAGCATCAGGACAATCACGACAGCATCGAAAAGAGCGGCAGTGAACTCAAAAGCATCATCATCAAATATTATCCCTCCGACTCCAATGCCACCCTGCTCAACGAGGTGCTGATGGATATCTACATGATGGAGGAGGAGCTCCAGATACACTGTCAGCTCGAGGATTCACTCTTTGCCGAAAGCGTGGCTCGTCTGGAAGAGGAAGTGCGTCAGCGTCCTGCATCCGGCAATGATGACAAAGAAGAGGGAGAAGACAATGGTTCCGGCGGCTTGTCAGAGCGCGAGAAGGAAGTCATAGTAGAAGTTGTGCGCGGGCGTTCCAATAAAGAAATAGCGGAGCACATGTTCATCTCGGTCAACACCGTGATGACCCATCGTCGCAACATTTCCCGCAAGCTGCAGATTCACTCTCCCGCCGGCCTGACCATATATGCCATCGTCAACGGGCTGGTGAAGTTGGATGACGTGAAGCTATAAGCAATAACGCCCGCCGGCCCCTTGACGGACAAGACCTTTCAACTCCATAGAGAAAAGCAGTGCGCTGACATCTCCCACGGGCATGGCGCAGCGTTCGCTGATGTCGTTGAGAGTCAGGCCGTCTGCATCGCGCAGCGTGCTGATGATGCGCTCTTCTTCAGGCGTCAGGTTGGGGAAGAGTTCCTGCTGGATGCCTTCTTGCCGAACCTGTTGGCGCAGCAACTCGTTGGGCCAGTTCATCGTTTCCAATAAGTCATCCACACTGAGCGCCATATGTGCCATCTGTCGTTGTATGAGTCGGTTGCAACCTTCCGACTGAACATCGTCCGCACGCCCCGGACAGCAAAACAGATCCCGGTCGTAGTCGTGAGCGAGCCGGGCCGTCACCATGCTGCCGCTCCTTTCTGCCCCTTGCACAATGAGTGTGGCATCAGCCATGCCGGCCACGATGCGGTTGCGTTGCACGAAATAGCTTTTCTCAATATGCGTGCCGCTCACGAATTCCGTGATCAGTCCGCCGCCCTGATTAATCATCTCTACGGCAGTCTGTCGGTGGTCAGCGGGATACACCTGGTCGAGTCCGTGTGCCATCACGCCAATGGTGGGCAACCCGCCACGTAGTGCAGCACGATGGGCATGAATGTCCACGCCGTAAGCCAGCCCGCTGACAATCAGTGTGTCGGGGCTTTTTTGAGCAAGTTCACGGATGAAGACATCGCACATCTTGCGTCCGTATTCCGTGATGAGTCGCGTGCCGACAACGGCCAGGACGCGGGTGGGATTGAGGTTTACATTTCCCAAAGCGAACAGAACGACCGGAGCATCGACGCACTGTTTCAGGCGGGTGGGATAGTCGTCGTCCGTAAAGCAAATGCAGCGGATTCGGTTTTTCTCCACCCAGTTTTTCTCCACCCAGGCCATTTCCTCCTCGGCGCGGGCCATGAAGGATGAGGCCATCTCGCGCACGGAGGGATGCCGGCAGGCTTCTGTCGCGCTGCCGCATTCCTTCACGAGTTGGCATTTCTGTCGCAGCACGGGTCGTGTGCACAAAGAGAGTGCAATGCTCGAAACCTGTTCTTCCGTCATGTGTGTTTGCGCCCTCCTCTGCGTTCAAAGTGTTGATAGTCTTTCACTCTGCGCCAGTGCCCGCCCCAACTGAATCCTCTCTTGCGAAACGCCTTGTAGCATGCGTCCTGCTCGTTGATGACATGAGGCGTTTTGGGGATGGGGCCGCCTTTCACGCGCGGTTTGGCCACAGGGTTGTCTTTAGGGTTGATGTCGATGGCCAGCCCCCGGGCATGATAGGATAGATATTGGGTGCCAGCCACGTTGCGGTAGCAAAACGCCGATGTGTTGTTGGCTGCCATGGAGGCTTCGTCGTCCGCACCGAAGTCATCGATGAGACGCACGCTGTGAATAGGGTAGTGCACCCGATAGAGTTCTTCGAAGATGTCACGGAGGTCATCCGCAATGAGAGCGTTGCAGACCAACTCTCCTGCCATCTCACGCCCTTCCATATTCCAATGGCGCACGCGCACGTAGCGCAAGTCGCTCAGCGGTATGGGGCAGCCCTCAGGATAAGAACCACCCTCTCGCATGCGTTGGGCCAGATTCTCGGACACAGGCTCAACGGAAAAGCCTTCCAAGGCGCTGGCACGAAAAATTGCACACCACGCCAAGAGCGCGAGAAGGCACAGTCTTCCTTTCATCTAAAATAACGCAATGTTGCTGCGCGGCGGCTTAAAACAACACAATGCCGCTTTGAGGGCCGACAGTCAACTTCACCAGACCCTTCTTGTCGGCAGCGACGGAAGACTGTGCGGGAGTCTTGCCGTCGGCACCGTCGCTAACCATTTGCCACTGGCCATGGGCAGCTTTGCCGTCGGGGAGTTGGGTCGAGGCGGTCGTTCCGTTCAACAGATTGAGATCAAGTGTCAGAGACTTGGCCTTTTTCTCTGCATTCATCACGGCTACGTACCACTTGCCGTCCATGGCCTGACGGGCCAAAACGCAGTATTTGCCAGGATATCCGTCAATCAGTTTGGTGTTCTGCCACTGTGTGGGCACCTGCTTCATAAATTCAATTTCAAAGGCGGGCGCCTCTTTGAGATCCAACGGCGTGAGCGCAAAGTTTTGCACGATGTTTTGGAATGCAACGGCGGTGGCCAGTTCAAAGCAGTCGCCCACGATGCGGGTGCGGCCGCCTTTGCCGCTGCGGGTCAGATGACGCTGCAGGATAGTGCCGCCAAACTCCATGCTGCCCACAGCGTTGCGGATGAAGGGGTGCAGACAGGCGTTCTGCCCTTCCATGTTGTCGTAGTGCTGGTTGAACACCAGATTTTCAGAGGCTAAAACGGCTTCGCTGCCGACGTAGTTGGGATACATGCGCTCCCAACCTCTGGGTAGCGTGCAACCGTGGAAGATGACCTGAATACCGTAGTCGTTGGCATCGGAAAGAATCTGTTCGTAGAGGCGTATGGTTTCCTGTTTGTCGCCGCCAAAGAAATCTACCTTGATGCCCTTCACGCCGTGTTGGGCCAGCCAGGCCATTTCTTTTTTGCGCACAATAGGAGAATACATGCGGTGTTTGGCACACTGCGGGGCGTCGTTCCATCCGCCGTTGGAGTTGTACCACACGAAAGGAGCCACGCCTTTGGATTTGGCATAGGCGAACAACTGCTCCATGCGATCGCGTCCGATGTTGGTCTCCCAGCCGCCGTCAATGAGGCAGTATTCCCAACCGAGTGAGGAGGCCAAGTCGATAAAAGCAACCTGATCGCCATAAACGATGCTCTCGTCCTGCCAGATAATCCAGCTCCAGGTGCTGCGTCCGCCTTTGTAGTCCTGTGAGGGAGCATAAAGCTCTTCCACAACGTCCCAGGTGACGGTGGATTCCACCACGGGTGCCAAGTTGGGTGCCAGGGTGACAGTGCGCCACGGGGTTGTGCCGGGCAATCCCATCTGGGCGCCCGTACTGCCGAAGCCGTTGTTCTCTTCGGGCATAGGGAAGGCAATGGTGAAAAGGCCGTCTTTGGTACTTTCAGACAGATGGCTGCCGCAGTAGCGTCCGTCCAATCCGGTTTCGGAGATTTCCACCCACCCTCTCTCTCCTATACGGAAGAGACTGGGGAACGTCCAGCCGTGACCGTATTTGGACGGAGTGCCCATCGGAACGTCCAGCACATATTCTTCCTCATAGGAAGGCTTGGTGCGTTTCCAGCCGATGAGTGCATCGCTTTGGGGGCAGATGAAGCCTGTGGCGTCGTTCGGAAGATTGAAGCCCGTTGCTTCGCCGTTGACCACCAGAGCGGCATGTTCGCCCTGCATAGGTAATAGGTAGCGGAAGGCAACCTTGCTGTCCCCTACCCACATCTCCAGCGTGACGGGCTTTTGCCCTTCGGCGTGAAGGGGGAATAGAGCGACGGTATAGTCGGCGCTGATTTGGTGCTTTTTGCTTTGACGAAGAGTGTAATTTACAGTTTGGGTGCGGATAATCGGCTCACCGTTGGCTTCCAAGTTACGGGAGAAATCGCCTTCGTTGGTGTAGAGCCCCAGAGGACTGGGCTCTAGTAGCTCGACGTAGTCACGACTTTTGTTTTGAAGGATGTAGCCGGCACTGTAGGTCAGTTGGCCGCGATTGAGACTGACGATGACCCTAGTGTGGCGGTCGGGGCTTTCAACGGTCCATGTGGCATCGTCCAACTCTCTTCGCTCCTGAGCCGAAGCGGTGGTGCACCAAAGTGCCACCAACAGTGCCGTTAACGTGCGGCAGACGGTGAGAATGTTTGTTTTCATCGTGTTTCCCAAAGGTAGTGTATAAGTCTTAATTCCTGAGTTTTGTAAACA
>CACZUX010000047.1 GCA_902784475.1 uncultured Bacteroidales bacterium
TGTCCAACTTCCAAACATTGCAAACTATGAAGACAAGACACATGCTTACTCTTTTGATGATCATGATCACCATGGGTACAACCACCACGATGGCACAAGGTCGCCACATGGGTCGCGAGATGGGTTATTCACGCAACGAGATGCGTCGTGAAGTTCGTCGCGAGGTGCGTCACGAGATGGCGCGCGAAGGCTACAGACACTGCGCTCCCGCTCCGGTCTATCACCACAGACCTCATCACTACGCCGCACGTCCCGTGCATGTTGTCTATGAGCCCGTGCCCGTTCCGGCTCCCAGACCCTGTCCTCCTCCCGCTTACTATCACGCCGATCCCGCCGGTGTTGTGGCCGGAGCCGTTGTCGGCACAGCCTTGGGTCTGATGATAGGGAGTCTGGCCTATTGAAACAACCCTACTTCTTTACGCACGAAAAAAGCCTCTCGGAATTTCCGGGAGGCTTTCTGTTTGTTTTCATTGCGGCTTATTCGCTTCTTCTGCCGAAGAAACGCAGCAGATAGAGGAAGAGGTTGATGAAGTCGAGATAGAGGCTCAGCGCGCCCATGACGGCCAGTTTCTGCGTCTCGTCGTTGTCCTCCATACCCGTCGTGAGGGCCTTGATCTTCTGAGCGTCATAGGCTGTGAGGCCGGTAAAAATCAGAACGCCGATGCCACTGATGATCATGTCCATCATGCTGTTTTTAAGGAAGATGTTCACCACCGTAGCCACAATCAGGCCGATGAGCGCCATCAGCAGGATGTTGCCGAAGCGCGAGAGGTCGGTCTTGGTGATGCTGCCCACGAGGGCCATCGCGCCGAAGGTGCCGGCGGTGATGAAGAAGGTGGTGGCGATGCTCGAAGCCGTGTAAGCCAGGAAGATGATCGACATCGTGGCGCCGTTGAGCACCGAATAGAGCACAAACATCAGCGTGGCCGTCACGATGGACAGACGCTGAATGGCGGCCGAGAGCCACACCACGAGCACCAGTTCGCCGATCAGCAGCCCGTAGAACACGAAACGCGATCCGAAGATCATCTGCAACAAGGCCGGATTGTTGGCAACGGTGAACGCCGTAAAACCGGTGATGGCCAGCGCGGCCGTCATCCAAAGATAGACTTTGCGCAAGAGCGTGTTTTGCGCAGCAACGACATCGACGGTGGAATAGTTGCCGTAGTTTTTGGAATAGTTGAAGTCTGACATATTTTCTTAATTTTAGGTTCATAACAAAGGCAAAAGCCTCACATCTTGTGCAAATGTAAGGCTTTTGTGCGAAACGGACAAATATTTTAACCAGATTTAACGTCTGTCTATCAGCTTTCCGTCTTCAACCACGACGCCGCGATAGTTATCTCCTACGGGCTGTCCGGCGAGGTTGAAGCGCTGCACTTTCCCCTTCTTCTTGCCTGCTGCCTGCAGTTCCACCACGCCTGTGGTCGAGATAGAGAAGTTGTAGCGATTGCTTCCGGCCTGATCCGGCAAGTAGTAGTATTCGCCATTAGCAACGCATTGGTACTTGATTTCCAGCGTGTACTCCCCTACGGAAAGACCCTGCGCAACATTCACGTTGGCATTATCCTTTCGGGCCGTCGTGCGCAGATTTTCCTGAGCATCCTTCCAGTCGGTCAGATTGCCCTCGATGCTGTTCCAATTGCCGTCTTCCTTTCCGGACTTATACACGCGGTATTGCAGCGAACCGGAAGTGACATTGACGTCAGCATTACCGCGAATCATCTCAAAGCTGAAGGATTCGATCACGAGCGAACCGAGTTCTCCGGGCTGCACGGTCGGATTGCGTTGGCCGTTACCGTTATAGTTGTACTGCGTCCTTTGTTTGCCGTTGACATTCAGCGTCAGCGTGGCTGCACCCGTGGAGGGGAAACTGATGGTGCTCGAGGTTCCGCCGTCTTTCACGAAAATCAGTTTGTAGTTCTCGCCGCCGTTGTTGTAATAATAGGCGTGACCGCCAGAGGATGCCTCGGCTTTTACGTAAAACTCAAACACTCTGGGACTTGAGTCCATTTTGGGGTCAATGAGATCGGCACCGATGCCGTCCAACCTCCATTTGCCGCCGCCCTGATCGACCAGAGGAATATCGCGCCATTCTTCAGGACTTGAACCCTGCTTGTACACAGTTCCTTTCACTTTGACACTCCTCATATCGATGTTGGTGCTCACTTTGGCCACATTGATGACGATGGAAGTCGCCGGCTGGCTGGTCATATCCGTCACGGGGTAACCCGAGGCGGGGAACTCCACTCTGGTGTCCTCCTGGCTGCCATTCAACTTAACAAAGAGTTCGAAACGGGTGATGCCGTTGCTGGCAGTGCGGTTAACGTAGATGACCTTGTAGTTCTCACCGCCGTTGTTGAAATACACGGTGTTGCTGCCACTTTTGGCTTGGGCATAAAACTCAAACACTAGCGTTGCACCACTCATTACGTCATCATCAATGAGTTCTGCGTTCAGACCGGAAATCTTCCAAGTGCCGTCGCCCTGATTGATCAAGGGAATCTCGCGCCATTCCTCCGGACTTGAACCCTGCTTGTAAACAGTTCCCATCACTTTCGCTTCGCTCACCGTACCTGTGGCACTCACCTCAGCACCGTCGATGATGATGGACGAGAACTGCCGGCTGGTCAAATCCAGGGGCTCCATGCCAGAGGCTTGGAAAGCCTCTACGAAAGGCTCGCCGCCGTCCACCTTGACGGTCATTTTCAGGCCCGTCAACTGACCTTGAGCACTAACATTTGCGGCAAAGCACAAAAGCAAGGCCGTTAAAATAAGGGTAATTCTTTTCATCATAGTTAACTGTTAAACGATTTCCTTATTAATATATCTTGCACAAAGATAGCACATTTTCCGCATTCCTGGTTCTTTTTGTCCTTTATTTTTTCGCTTATTTCGGGCTTTTGTTTCAAAAAAGCCTTTTACCCCTCCCCACGACATTAGAACGGCTCGAAAAAGTGCAAAAAAAGCACCGCCAGACAGAAGTAATAGTCGCTCAAAAAATGAGTCTCCCTAGAGGCCGTTCTGAGGCCACGCAGAGGCCACGCATCAGTCGGACATCAGTCGGGATTTTCCGATAGATGCCCGATAGATGTCCGATAGATGCCCGATAGATACCCGATACATGCCCGATAGATGAGGGGTGTTTTTCGGACAGATGAAGGATGTGTTATTTCCGGTGCTGTCCAGGGCATGTGATGATGGCGGCAAAGGGCTCCGAACGGCAAGAAGAAGCGACGGCGGAAGCCGTATTTTAGAAAAAGTGAACACATTCTTTGTGTTTTTTAACTTTAAGTGAAACTTAACCTCGTTTGTTTGCGAAAAATTGCGTAACTTTGTGTCCAAAACAAGACCCCGATGTTTCAAAAACTCTCCAAGAAGATTCTGACCGAATGGTGCGGCTGGAAAATCAACATCACAGAGCCCCATCCGGACAAATACATCATTGCGCTGGCGCCCCACACCTCCAACTGGGATTTCATCATCGGCCAGCTTTTCTCCCACGCACTGGGCATCCGCATCAACTTTCTGATGAAGAGCGAATGGTTCTTCTGGCCTCTGGGTATCCTGATGCGCCATTTGGGCGGCATCCCCGTGAGGCGTTCGAAGCACATGAACTCCACCGAGCGCATCGTGCGTGAGGCCACGGAGGTGAAGGAGTTCCGCCTGTGCATCACGCCCGAAGGCACCCGCAAGCCCAATCCGAAGTGGCGCACGGGCTTCTACTATATCGCCCTCGGAGCCAAACTGCCCATCCTGCTCTACGGTGTGGACTTCGAGCGCAAGCTCATCCAGTGCACCAAGACCGTCATCCCCACGGGCAACATCGAGGAAGACATGAAGGAGATCAAAGCATACTTCAAAGACTTCAAAGGCAAGAAACCCGAAAAATTTGCCCTATGATGAGACGTCTGTTGCCCTTTCTGCTTTTTGCCGTCAGCCTTTCAGCCTTCTCTCAGGACAAGGCCCTGCAGCAGTCTCTCACCACCTATTTCAACAATTATACCAACCCCGCATTTTCCAGCCGCGAACGCTTCCGCGTGGAGGACATCGTCTTTCGCGGCGACACGGTTGAGCTGCAGCTCAACGAGCCCTTCCTCGGACAGCCCTTCATGGAGGCTACGGTGAAGCGCATTTATGGCGAGGTGCGTGCCTGCATGCCGGAGGCTTATCGCGAGCGTCCGCTCCTCATCACGGTGTGCGGCCACACGCTCGACGAACTCATTCCCGCTTTCCTTCTGCCCCGCAACCGGCAGAGGAGCTGGGGCGGTCTCGACTACAGGGGTCAGTCGTGGGTGCGCAATCTCGACCGCCCCGTCACGCCCAAAGAGGGACTCGACGGCCGTCATCTGGCGCTGTGGGCCTCGCACGGATATTACTACAAGAACGACAAAAGGGAGTGGGTTTATCAGCGTCCGCGGCTCCACACCACCTGCGAAGATCTCTTCACCTCGACCATCGTCTATCCCTTCCTCATCCCGATGCTCGAGCGCGCCGGCGCCGTAGTCTTCTCGCCCCGCGAGACGAGCTGGCAGAAGCATGAAGTGCTCGACGGAAACATCTTTGAGGAGGGCGATTATCCTGTCTATGTGCGCTATACGCAGGCCGACAAATCGATGACCGTCTGCGTCGTGCACGAGGGCATCGAGACGCGTCTGGCCGTCAACCGCCGCATGGGCTTCGGCATCTGGTGCTATCTGGGCACCTGGCATTTTCAGGCCGGATACCCCAAGAACAACCGCGTCTTCAGCGATGACAACAAGGATTTGGAGGTGCGTCTCGGCGGCGGCATGGGCAGCATCTCGCGCGGCGGGATGCGCAGCGGCAAAGGACGCGCCTGGGAAGGCAGCCGCTATTGGGCCGAATACAACCGTCTGCCCAGTCCCATCTGGATGACGAAGGACGGCGCCAACGACTACGCCGAAGACATCAACACACGCTCTCTGGCCGTGAACCATGTGGCGCGCGGCAGCGTGTTCCTGCCCAAAGACAGCATCGACTGCTGCCGCGTGGACTCCCTCACGGGCGACACGGTGGAGACCTGGCGCGAAGAGCGCGACGGCCTGCACGTGCCTTTGGAGCTTTCGTTGGCCGTTCATTCCGATGCCGGACAGACGGAGAGCGGCTATATCGGTTCGCTGGCCGTCTACACCACCGCTTTCATGGACGGCAAATATCCCACCGGACTCTCCCGTCTGGCCGGTCGCGATCTGGCCGACGAGATGATGACCACCTTCACGCACGACATGCGCCGGACCTTCGGCAGTTGGAACCGCCGCCAGCTCTACGAGCGCAACTACAGCGAGAGCCGCGAGCCCCGCATCCCCTGCATGATTTTCGAGACGCTCTCCCATCAGAACTATGAGGACATGAAGATCGGCCTCGACCCTGTGGGGCGCTTCACGATGGCCCGTGCCGTCTACAAGACGCTACTGCGCTACACGCGTCGCATGCACGGCCTGGACGCCGGCGTCGTTGCTCCTCTGCCCGTACGCAACCTCATGGCGGTGGTTGACGAAGGCCGCATCTTCCTGCGTTGGGAGGGTGAAGAAGATCCGCTCGAACCCTCGGCCCGTCCCGACGGCTACATCCTTTATATGAAAAAAGGTACCGGAGGCTGGGACAACGGCACCTATATGCGCGGCAACGTCAACGCCTGCAACATCACAGCGCCGGAAGGGATGCTCTGCCAGTTCCGAGTGACGGCCGTCAATGCCGGCGGCGAGAGTCTCGACAGCCCCACCGTCTGCGCCATGATCGGCCGCAAATACAGCGCCCGCGTGCTCCTCGTGGACGGCTTCTCCCGAGTGGCTGCGCCCGAACCGTTCGGCGGCAAATTCTATCCCGAAGCCGATCCCGGCGTGCCCTATATCTCGGAGCCCCGTCCGTCGGGTCTCCTGCAGGCCGGCAACACACGCGACTGGAGCGTGCGCTACGCCGAAGACCTCCTGCAGAACAACTACACCTTCTCCTCCGCCACTGAAGGCGCACTGCCCTGGCTCTCTCTGCCGCAGCACGACGCCGTCTGCCTCATCTACGGCGCTCAGCGCAACGACGGCTACAGCCACAGGGCCTATCCCGTCCTGCCGACGACGACGGTCACCCTGCTCTCGCGCTACACCCAGCAGGGCGGCAATCTGATGATGACGGGCGCCTATGTAGCCGAAAGCCTTTCGCCTGAGGCACAGCAGTTTGCGCGCCGCATGCTGGGATGGGAACAGGCGATGAGCATCGCCACCGACACGTGCAGCGTGCACGGCATGTCGCTCGAGTTCCGTCTGCCCGACAAGAGCGAGAGCGAGCAGCACTACTGCGTGGCGCGCGTCTCAGCGCTGCAGGTGCCCGTCGGCACGCCCGAGAACCGGACGCCCGACAAGATTTTCCCCACGATGCTCTATCGAGAGTCGTCGCTCCCGGCCGCTATCGCCGCCGAAGAGAACGGACGTCGCAGCATCACCTTCGGATTCCCCCTCGAACTGATTCCCGACGACGGCATGAGACGCTCCGTCGTCAACGCATCACTGAAATATTTGCTCCCATGAAGATACAATGCAACATGAAAGGTTCGCGCTTCATTGACGTGACCGAAGACCACCTCAAGACCATCGCGAAGTACAACCTGCTCTCCGACCTCATCGACTCCTCCGGCATGGTGGACGACAGCTCGCTCAACAAGCTGCAGCTCAACGTCAAAGCCCTGCTCGAGCACACCGAGGACAAGGACGATCTGCTGAGGCTCTGCAGCGATGTCCTCTTTCACGACAACATGAAGGCCTTCGGCCTGCATCAGCTCATCCTGCTCTACATCGAGCAGGCGGAAAAGGGAATCATCTGAACGCCGCATCGTGAACTGGCTGCCGACCACACGCAAGGAAATGAACGAAAGAGGCTGGGACGCCGCCGACGTCATCCTCTTCTCGGGGGATGCCTATGTGGATCATCCCGCTTTCGGCATGGCGGTGATCGGACGCGTGCTCGAAGCCGAGGGGCTGCGTGTGGCCATTGTGCCGCAGCCCGACTGGCACGGAGACTTTCGCGATTTCAAGAAGCTGGGACGCCCTCGCCTTTTCTTCGGCATCTCTCCCGGCGCGATGGACTCGATGGTCAACAAATACACCGCCGCACGCCGTCTGCGCTCGGAGGACGCCTATTCTCCCGACGGCCGCCACGATTTGAGGCCCGAATATCCCACGGTGGTCTACACGCAGATTCTCAAGACGTTGTGGCCAGACAGTCCCGTTATCGCAGGCGGCATCGAAGCCTCACTGCGCCGTGTGGCCCACTACGACTACTGGAAGGACCGCATCATGCCCTCCATCCTCGTCACCTCCGGCGCCGACGCCATCACCTACGGCATGGGCGAGAAGGCCACCCGCGAGATTGTCCGCCGGCTTACTGCGGCTTTGGAGGAATACGACGAGACGCTCGGCTACGACGAGACGGGCGAAGCCTATTGCACGGCGGAGACGTTCCGCAAGACCTGCCTCGATGTGCCCCAGACGGTCTATCTCGCCCGCGAGGGAGAGCGCCCCGAGGGCGAAGGCGTCATCGTGCTGCATCCCTACGAGGAATGTCTGCGCGAGCCCCGCAAGCACGCCGAGAACTTCCGCCACGTGGAGGAAGAGAGCAACCGCATGGAGGCCTCCGTGCTGGTGCAGGACGATGTGGTGGTCAATCCGCCCTATCCCCCGATGACGACGGAGGAGATCGACGCCTCGTTCGATTTGCCCTACACGCGTCTGCCCCATCCCAAATACAGGGGCAAGCGCATTCCCGCCTACGACATGATACGCCATTCGGTGACGCTCCACAGGGGCTGTTTCGGCGGATGCGCCTTCTGCACCATCTCGGCCCATCAGGGCAAATTCATTGCCTCGCGCAGCCGCGAGAGCATTCTGCGCGAAGTGCGTCAGGTGACGGAGATGCCTGATTTCAAAGGCGCTCTGACCGATCTGGGCGGCCCCTCGGCCAACATGTACCGCATGGGCGGCAAGAACCTCAACGCCTGCCGCAAGTGCGCCCGCCCTTCGTGCATCCATCCGGCGATATGCCCCAACCTCAACGGCGATCACGCGCCGCTGACGGATCTCTACGAGACGGTGTCGGCTCTTCCCGGCGTGAAGCATTGCACCATCGGCAGCGGCGTTCGCTACGACATGCTGCTGCACGACTGGAAGGACGAGCGCCTCAACAGCGAAGCGCGCCGCTACACCTCGCGCCTCATCACGCACCACGTCTCCGGCCGTCTCAAGGTGGCGCCGGAACACACGGAGGACCACGTGCTCGAGATCATGCGCAAACCCTCTTTCGGCCTCTTCTACCGCTTCCGGAGCGTGTTCGAGAGCGAATGCCGCAAGGCCGGCCTGCGCCAGCAGCTCATCCCCTACTTCATCTCCTCCCATCCCGGATGCGAGGAGCGCGACATGAAGGCTTTGAGTGAAGAGACGCGCGCCCTTCATCTCATGACCGATCAGGTGCAGGACTTCACTCCCACACCGCTCACGCTCTCCACCACCATCTTCTGCACGGGCTATCATCCCTACACGATGGAGCGCGTGTTCTGCGAGCACGATCCCGAAAAGAAAAAAAGACAAAAATCATATTTCTATGGAACTGTTTGAAGTAAAAGTTAAGTACGACAAGATTGTGGAGAACGGACTCATCAAGAAGATTCCGGAGCAATACGTCGTCGACGCCCTCTCCTTCACCGAGGCCGAGGAGCGCATCACCAAGGAAGTGGCCGTCTTCTCCAGCGGCGAGTTTGAAGTGACCGACATCAAGAAGGCCCGCATCACGGAGGTCATTGAGTCCGAAGACGCCGCCGCCGACAAGTGGTACAAGGCCCGTGTGGCCTTCATCGTCATCGACGAGAAGACCGAGAAGGAGAAGCGCGCCATCCAGACGATGCTCGTGCAGGGCACTTCGCTCCAGGACGCGCTTGCCACGCTCCAGAAATCCCTCTCTTCGGGCATGCAGGACTGGCTCATCGTCGGCATCGTCGAGACGCAGATTATGGACGTCTTCCGCTACAGCGCACCTCAACAGAAGGAGCAGCAAGACTGATTCATCACTCTACAAAACAACAATTTATAACCTAATCCGAAAGTGTTATGGACATCACTCCCAAAGAAGGCATCACCGATGCCAAAACGCTGGGCATCCCCAAGTACGTCATCCTGGGCATCCAGCATCTTTTCGCCATGTTCGGAGCCACTGTTCTGGTGCCGGTCCTGACCGGCCTCTCCGTGAGCTCCACCCTGCTCTTTGCGGGCATCGGCACCCTTGTGTTCCACTGCGTCAGCAAGTTTCAGGTGCCGGCATTCCTGGGCTCCTCGTTCGCTTTCCTGGGCGGCTACGCCTCTGTGAAGGTGTTGGGTATGGAGCAAGGCATGACCGAGACGCTGGCTCTTGACTACGCCTGTGTGGGTGTCTTCTTCGCCGGTCTGTGCTATTTCATCATGGCCGGACTCATCAAGGCCTTCGGCACCGAGAAGATCATGCATTTCTTCCCGTCTGTGGTGACGGGCCCCATGGTGATTGCCATCGGTCTGGTGCTTTCGGGCAGCGCCATCAGCAACTGCACCACCAACTGGCTCCTGGCCATTGTGGCCATCGTCACGGTGATTTGCTCCAGCGTCTGGGGCAAGGGCATCGTGAAGATCATCCCCATCCTTCTGGGCGTCCTGGTGAGCTACTGCCTGGCCGCCGTCATGGGCGAGGTGGACTTCACGCAGCTCAAGAATGCTGCCTGGGTCGGCCTTCCCTTCACGCGTGAGCAGACCGTGCTGGCCGTCATTGACAACATGGACACCACCTTCCTCATCTCCACCATCATCGCCATCATCCCCATCGCCTTCGCCACCATCATGGAGCACATCGGCGACATGTGCGCCATCTCCTCCACTGTGGGCAAGGACTTCCTGGCTCAACCCGGTCTTCACCGCACCCTCACGGGCGACGGTCTGGCTACGGCTCTGGCTTCGCTCTTCGGCGCTCCCGCCAACACGACCTACGGCGAGAACACCGGCGTCCTGAATCTCACGAAGGTCTACGACCCCGCCGTGATCCGTCTGGCTGCCTGCTTCGCCATCCTGCTGTCGTTCTGCCCCAAGTTCGCCTGCCTCATCGGTCTGATGCCCGCTGCCACCATCGGCGGTGTGAGCCTCATCCTCTACGGCATGATTTCGGCTGTCGGCGTGCGCAATCTGGTGGAAGACGGTGTGGACTTCAGCTCTTCTCGTAACGTCTTCGTAGCCGCTTTGATTCTGGTCATCGCCATCGGTGTGAAATACGGCGCCGGCGACAATGTGGCCATCGGCCCCATCCACATCTCCGGCCTGGCTCTGGCCGCTCTGGTGGGCATCTTCCTCAACGCCGTTCTGCCCGGCAAGCTGGGCATGAAGGTGAAGAGTGTCCACGGCAAGGAGAAGCCCTTACAAAACGCCTAACCTTATTAATATATATAGTTCATTTATTATTAACCGTTTTTTCTAACCCTTAAAACCAAAAAAAAGTTATGAAAAAATTATTTCTTCTCGCTGCTGCAGCCATCAGCATGACGGCCAGCGCACAGGTGAACATTCAGTTGCACTACGACCTCGGTCGCAACCTCTATCCCAACGATGAGAGCAACCGCGGCTACTTCACCACCACTGTGGAGATGTTCAAGGCCGACCGTCTGGGCTCCACCTACTTCTTCGTGGATATGGACTACTGCGGCAACACCCGCACTTACGACGCCAACGGCTGTCCCATTGATGACGGCAGCAGCAATCGCGGTAACATCGGCGCCTACTGGGAGGTCAGCCGTGACTTCACCTTCTACAAGGTAAAGCGCAACGACAAGCACAACTTCTCTGCCCACATCGAGTACGACGGTGGTCTTTCCCAAGCTGCAGGACCTTTCCAGCAGGCCATTCTCGTCGGTCCCGCCTGGAACTGGCACAGCGCCGACTTCAAGAAGACCTTCACGCTGCAGGTGATGTATAAGCAGTTCCTCAACAGCAACGACCGCAACGACGTTACCAGCAGCGGCCACGATGCTCATCCCAGCTTCCAGATCACTCCGATTTGGAACATCACCTTTGCCAACGACCTCTGCACCTTCAGCGGCTTCGCCGATTTGTGGTACGGTTGGGGCAGCAACTTCAAGAATCCCGTGGATCCTGTGACGGGTTTGTATGAGCAGCAGAAGGGTCTTGTGTTCCTGACCGAGCCTCAGTTCTGGTTCCACATCGTGAACAAGGGCAAGACCAGCAACCGTCTCTCCGTCGGCACCGAGGTGGAGATCAGCAACAACTTCATCTACGGCACTCCTTACGGTCAGAACACCAACAAGACCTTCTTCATCAACCCCACCATCGCTCTGAAGTGGGACATCTAAGAGTTAAGAGTTAAGAGTTAAGAGTTAATTTAAAAAATTATGTTGAAGAAACTCTTCGGTTTTGACGCCGCCACGATGACCGTCCGCAAGGAGGTCATCGGCGGCATCACCACTTTCCTCACGATGGCCTACATCCTGGCCGTGAACCCCAGCATTCTCTCCGCCACCGGCATGGATCAGGGCGCCGTGTTCACCACCACCTGCATCTCCGCCGTTGTGGCCACCGCCATCATGGCCCTCTACGCCAAGCTGCCTTTCGCGCTGGCTCCCGGCATGGGCCTGAACGCCTTCTTCGCCTTCACCGTGTGCATCACGATGGGCTACACCTGGCAGTTCGCTCTGACGGCTGTCCTGATTGAGGGCATCATCTTCATCCTGCTCACCCTCACGGGCATGCGCCAGAAGATTGTCGAGGCCATTCCTTTGGTGCTCCGTCGCGCCATCAGCCCGGGCATCGGCCTCTTCATCGCCTTCATCGGCCTCAAGAGCGCCGGCATCGTGGCTTCCTCCGAGGCTACGTTCCTCACTTTGGGCAATCTCCACGATCCCGCTGTGCTGCTGGCCATCGGCGGCATTCTGCTGACGTCGGCTCTGCTGGTCAAGGGGGTTACGGGTGCGCTGCTCATCGGCATCCTCGTCACCACCGTTGTGGGCATCCCCTTGGGTGTCACCCACTTCAACGGCATCGTCTCCGTGCCGCCTTCCATCGAGCCCATCTTCTGGAAGTTTGAGTGGCACAACGTGCTCACCGTGGATATGGCCATCTGCGTGCTCACGTTCCTCTTCATCGACATGTTCGACACCATCGGCACGCTCCTGGGCGTTTCCAACCGCGCCGGCATGGTCGACGAGAAGGGCAATGTGTGGCGTCTGAGCCAGGCCTTCATGGCTGATGCCGTCGGCACCACCGTGGGCGCCATGCTCGGCACCTCCACCGTGACCACCTATGTCGAGAGCGCTTCCGGCGTCAACGTCGGCGGCCGTTCCGGTCTCACCAGCATCACCACAGCGCTCTGCTTCGCTGTGGCTCTGCTCTTCGCTCCCCTCTTCCTCGCCATTCCCGCCCAGGCTACGGCTTCGGCTCTGATTCTGGTCGGCGTGATGATGATGCACGAGGTGCGCAAGGTGGACTTCTCCGACTACGTCACCGGCATTCCCTGCTTCGTCTGCATCGTCATGATGCCCTTGACCTACAGCATCTCCGACGGCATCCTCATGGGTGTCATCTCCTATGTGCTGGTTCACCTGCTTTCGGGCACCTTCAAGGATAAGGACGAGCGCAACAGCATGAACTGGGCCACCGTCTGTCTGGCCATTCTCTTCATTCTCCGCTACGCGTTCCTTTAAATAAAAAGAAAGGATATCATTCTTAAGCAATGATTGAAGAACAAATCAAAAACATCACAGAGGCCCTCCCCAGCGGAGTGCGCCTCTGTGCTGTTTCCAAATTCCATCCCGTCGAGGCGCTCCAGCAGGCTTACGCTGCCGGCCAGCGCGTCTTCGGCGAAAGTCACGTGCAGGAGCTTCAGCAGAAGGTTGCCTGGTTCTCGGAGCACGCGCTGCCCCCTCTGCTCCACAGGGAAGAGGGCCGCGAGGGCATCGAGTGGCACTTCATCGGCCACCTGCAGACCAACAAGGTGAAATACCTCGCGCCCTACGTGGCGCTCATCCACAGCATGGACTCTCCCCGCCTCTTCGAGGAGATTGCCAAGCAGGGCCTCCGCTGCGGCCGCAACATCCCCTGCCTCGTGCAACTGCATGTGGCTCAGGAGGAGACGAAGTTCGGCTTCCTGCCCGACGAGGCTTTAGATTTTCTTCGCGACGTTGCTCCCCGTCTCTCCGGCGACTGCGGCGTGAGCCTGCGCGGCATCATGGCGATGGCCTCCAACACCGACGACGAGGCCCGCATCCGCCGCGACTTCCGTCTGGCCCACGACACCTTCCTTCAGGCCCGGACTATTCTTGAGGAGAGCGCGCCCGCAGCAGCGTCGCTGTTCACGGAGTGCTCCATGGGCATGTCGGACGACTGGCCCATTGCCGTTGAAGAAGGCGCCACGCTCATCCGCATCGGCAGCAGCATCTTCGGCCCGCGCCAGTATTAGGCGTCTTCCTTTTCTTCTTTTCTTCTTGAGAATTCGCAGCCGCACCAGAGCTGGTTGTAGAACTGCATCTCGCGCAAGAGCTCGTTCCGTCGCTCCTGCAGCCCGCCCTTGCGCCAGTTGCGCGCATCAAAAGTGACGGGCTCTCCCTCCCTGCTGACTGCTCTCCCTCCCTGCTGACTTCTGCAGCGGCCTCGTTGCCGGCCTCTGTGGTCTGCGCCAGCGATTTCCATCGCGAGGAGGCCAGCGATGTGGTGAAGGTCCCGATGCCGAGCTCCTGCGCCCTCCTGGCGCTTTGCATCAGGCGGTAGCGGAAACACTGAAGGCAGCGCTTCCCTCTCTCGGGCTCGTCCTCCAGCCCCCGGACGGCCTCCAGCCAGGCCTCGTGGTCGTAGGGCGCCTCCTCGAAGGGCACGCCCAGACGCTCTGCATACCTCTTGAGCTCGTCGCGCCGGTGTTCGTATTCCTCCTGCGGCGTGATGTTGGGGTTGCAGTAGTAGATATACGGCTGCACCCCGTTCGCCATCATCCATTCCAGGATGGCTGCCGAACAGGGTGCACAACAGGCGTGCAAGAGTACACGCGCCATTTTCAGCCTTTTCTTTTGTGTTATGCCTCGGGCAGAACGCTCACGGTGGAGCGGTCCAGGCGACCCTTCTTGAAGGTCACGACGCCGTCGGTCAGGGCATACAGCGTGTGATCGCTGCCCATACCCACGTTAGTGCCGGGATAGTGACGGGTGCCGCGCTGACGCACGATGACGTTGCCGGCTACACACTTCTCACCACCGAAGATTTTGATACCGAGTCGCTGGGCTGCTGACTCGCGGCCGTTCTTAGAACTACCTACACCTTTCTTATGTGCCATTGTTTCTTACTTTTTTAGCGGTTAGTGAACAGGAGTCGTTTAGGCCACAACCTCCTTGACGAGAATCTCAGTGAACTGCTGACGGTGTCCGTTCAGCTTGCGCATACCCTTGCGGCGCTTCTTGTGGAAGACGAGCACCTTGTCGCCCTTGACGAGCGGGCTGACCACTTCGGCCACCACTTTGGCACCCTTCACGGTGGGCGCACCCACCTTCACCTTGCCGTCGGCATCGATCAGCAACACTTTCTCAAATTCAACAGCCTGACCGGCCTCAGCACCCTCGATGTGGTGCACATAGAGCTTCTGCTCCTTCTCAGCCTTGAACTGCTGACCGTTAATCTCTACGATTGCGTACATTGTTTGTTTTGTTTTTTTAACGGGTTTCACCGTGAGGCGGTCTCTTCATGAAACACTTTTTTGGGGCCTCCGCGGCATAAATCGGGCGCAAAGGTAGTTAAAAATTGTAATATAGCCAAATGTTTCGTCGTTTTTTTGTACCTTTGCAGCGAAATTTGTGAAAGATTAAGTTCTACGACTATGAAAAAAGTTATTTTCTTTGCACTTTCCGTTCTTGTCATGACCTCCTGCGTCAGCAAGAAGCAGTATCAGGAAGCCGTCGACGCGCGCAACGCCGCTGAGGCCAAGTACAACGAGCAGTCGCTCTCTCTGCGCGAATGCGAGACCAACAACAAGAACTACGAGCGCATGCTCACCGCCGCGCAGCGTGAGATGGGCGATCTGAAGACGGCCAACAACGCCCTCCAGGCTTCTCTGGCCAGCAGCGTCACCTCCAGCGGCGCCAACATCTCCAAGCTGGTCGACGAGATCAACGCCTCCAACAAGTACATCAAGCAGCTCGTCGAGGCCAAGTCCAAGAGCGACTCTCTGAGCCTGGCTCTGACCAACAAGCTCACGCGTTCTCTCTCCCGTGAGGAGCTGAAGGACGTTGACGTGCAGGTGCTCAAGGGTGTCGTTTACATCTCGCTCAACGACAACATGCTCTACAAGAGCGGCAGCTACGAGATCAGCCCGGCCGCTGCCGAGACG
>CACZUX010000048.1 GCA_902784475.1 uncultured Bacteroidales bacterium
GGCATAGAGGTGAGCGCCTTGCCCCAACCGGGAATCACCTGAGTGGGACGGATGGTGAGGGGCTCGTTGCGCTTGTAGCTGCTGTCGAAGGCAGTGCCGTCGATGAGCTTGCCCTCGTAGTGCACCTTCACCAGGTTGCTGTCGGCGGGCACAGCGCCCTTGCCTTCAGTCTCCACGGTGTAGTAGATGCCGTCGCCCAAAGAGAGGATGCCGTCCTTCTTGGCGGTGGTAGCCATGAAGTCGATGTTCTGCTGCTTCCACTCGGCGTACTCCTTCTCAATTTGGCGTGCGCGGAAAGACTGCAGCTTGGTCATGAAGGTGCTGTCGGCCTCCTCGACGGTCATCAGGGCGCCCTTCTCGGTGGTACCGGCAATGAAACCGGCCATGAAGTTGTCCAGGCTGACGGTGCTGACGCTGTCCTCACCGAAGAGCTGGTAGTTGAGGTTCTTGATGATCTGACCGGAGATCTGCTGGCCGATCTGAACGCCGGCATAGTAGGCCTTCGTCTTGGGCGAATCGTCGGCCTGGGCGCCTTCCAGCAGACCCTTGACAAACTCGTCGATGTAGGTGGTGTCCATACCCACCTGCTCCACGAGGTAACGCTTCAGACCCTGTGTCTGAGCCAGGCCGGCGGCGTAGCTCAGCGTGTCCAACTCCTCCTTCAAATCGGCCTTGGGAGCCTTGTTGAAACAGGAACTCAATGTGGCAGCCACTGCAATGACTGCAAGAATTGCAAACTTCTTCATAATTGTGTATTTTATAAAACCTTAATCAATTCAACATCAAACACCAGAGTGGCATAGGGAGGAATGCTCGCACCGGCACCGCCTTCGCCGTAGGCCAGCATGTAGGGGATGGTGAAGCGGAACTTCGCGCCCTCCTTCATCAGCTGAACACCCTCGGTCCATCCGGCAATCACCTGATTCAGTCCGAAGTCGGCGGGCTCGCCGCGCTGATAGCTGCTGTCGAACACCGTGCCGTCAATGAGACGGCCTTCGTAGTGACAGCGCACCGTGTCCGTAGCCTTGGGCGAACGGCCCGTGCCCTCCTGGAGCACCTCATACTGCAGACCGCTCTTCGTGGTGGTCACACCGGCCTTCTTGCCGTTCTCGGCCAGGAAAGCCTTGCCCTCCTCCTTGGCCTTGCCGGCCTGAGCCTCCTGCTGACGGGAGAAATAGTCGTTGAGCATCACCTGAGCCTCGCGCGCCGTCATCTCCGTGGGACGACCCTCCATCACCTCCGTGATGCTGCGCGAAAACTCTTCGATGGAAAAGCCTTCGATGTTCATACTTTTGAGCTGCTGACCGATGCCCAAACCCAGCGCATAACTGATTTTCTTCATATTTTTCTACTCATTTTGATAATTTTCGGGGGCAAAGGTACGGCTTTTTTTGTAAATAAAACTGATTTTTTGTTATTTTTGCATTTTAGAAACAATCATTAAACGAATATGACGAAGACTGAGCAGCACAAGAGACGTTGTAAAGAAGAGCAGACGCGATGGCAGAACGTGTTGGGCATCCAGACGGTGGAAGACCTGAATCAGGCCATCACGGAAGGACGGGCCACCGAGATCATCAACGTGAGCGAGGCGTTTCAGGACAAGAAACTGTGCGAAATTGCCGATGCCATCGTGGCGAAACGCGCCCGACTGGTGCTGCTCGCAGGTCCCTCCAGCAGCGGCAAGACCACCACGTGCAAGCGCCTGTCCATCACACTGACGGCCTGCGGCCTGCGCACCCACACCGTCTCCACCGACGACTTCTTCGTGAATCGCGAAGACACGCCGCGCGATGAAAACGGAGAATACGACTTCGAATCGCTGGCGTGCGTGGACACCAAACTGTTCGGCCAGACGATGGCCGACCTGCTGGCGGGCAAGGAGGTGCGGCTGCCGCGCTACAACTTCGTGGACGGCAAACGCGAATGGCGCGAAAAGACCATGCAGATCGCCCACACGGACGTGCTGCTCATCGAAGGCACGCACGCTCTGAATCCGTTGCTCTCCAAGCAGGTGGAGGAGAAATACAAATACCGCATCTACGTATCGCCCGTCACCACCATCTCCCTCGACGGCGTCAACTACCTCTCCACGGGCGACCTGCGCCTGATGCGCCGCCTCATCCGCGACTCGAAATTCCGCGGACAGACAGCCTCGGAGATCATCCACCGCTTCCCCAGCGTCAGACGGGGAGAAGAGAAGTGGATCCTGCCCTTCCGCGAAGAGGCGGACACCTTCTTCAACTCATCGCTGCTCTACGAAATCGCCGTCATCCGCACGCAGGCCCTGCCGCTGCTCGAAGCCGTGAAGCCGGACGAAGAGGAATTCGGCGAAGCCGACCGACTGAAAACCATCATGCAACGCTTCCTGCGCCTGCCCGGAAAACAGGTGCCCATGGTGTCACTGCTCAGGGAGTTTGCCGGAGGCAGCACCTTCGATTACTGACGCAGGTCTTCTTCGATGAAGGCCATCAGGCGCTCCACGGCCTCCGCCTCGGGGATGTTTTTCTCCACGCATTCCTTCCCCTTGTACAGGGAGATTTTCCCGCGTGCAGCACCGACATAGCCATAGTCGGCATCGGCCATCTCACCCGGGCCGTTGACGATGCAGCCCATGATGCCGATCTTGAGGAACACCCGCTCTCCGTTGCGGTTGACGAACGGATGCTCCGACTGTTCGCGCTGCGTCACGGCAGCCTTGATGCGGGCAATGGTGTCCTGAAGCGCGTAAAGCGTGCGGCCGCAACCGGGGCAGGAGATATATTCCGTCTTCACAAACTTCACCCGGGCGGCTTGCAGGATGCTGTCGGCCAAAGCCTCCGTACAGTCCTCAAATCCGGGGCACTCGATCTGCAAACGCGAAGCCTTGCGGTCGATGAAGAGCACGCCGACGGCCATTGAAGCCTTCAGCTGCAGGTCTTCCAAAGAGTCGGCCGTCAGACGCAAAGTGACGGTGTCGTCGGCGATGGCGGCTTCTGCCTGATGCCTCAGACGGGCGCATTCGTCCACCAGCTCCACCAAACGACGGGCCACCGGAATCTCGTTTTCGGGCGCCTCAGAGAGCGACACGCGGATGGTGTCGCCGATGCCTTCCGTCAGCAGGGCGCCAATGCCCACGGCACTTTTAACGCGTCCGTCCTCCCCCTCTCCTGCCTCCGTCACTCCCAAATGCAACGGGAAATCCATGCCTTCACGCTCCATGGCCTGCACCAACAGGCGCACACTCTGCACCATCACCACCGTGTTGGAGGCCTTGATGCTGACCACCACATCCATGAAGCGGTGCCGCTCGCAGATGCGAAGGAACTCCATGCATGATTCAACGATGCCCTCGGGACTGTCGCCATAGCGCGACATGATGCGATCAGACAGGCTGCCGTGATTGACGCCGATGCGTAACGCCGTCCCGTGCTCCCGGCATATCTGCAGGAAAGGCAACAGACGCTCCTCGATGCGACGCAGCTCCGCAGCATACTCCTCATCGGTGTAGTCCAAATGCTTAAATTGGCGTGCAGCGTCCACGTAGTTGCCGGGATTGATGCGCACCTTTTCACAATAGAGCGCGGCCACGTCGGCCACATTGGGATTGAAATGCACATCAGCCACCAAGGGCACGGAGCAACCGGCCCGACGCACGCCTTCACGGATGAGACGCATGTTCTCCGCCTCACGGGTTCCCTGTGTTGTCAGACGGACAAGCTCACCTCCGGCCCGGGCGATGCGCAGCACCTGCGCCACACTGCCCTCTGTGTCCATCGTGGAGGTGGTACACATCGACTGCACCCGGACAGGATTGTCTCCGCCGATGGCCACACCGCCCACCAGGACGGCATGAGAACGACGCCGCGTGAGGACGCCGAATGGAGCACTCTGCGTCATGGTCAGTTTACCTTGTTTTTATATTTCACCTCGGAAAGCTCCTGGTTGGCCTTCACGATCTTCACCTTAAGTCCTGTCTTATAGGTCTTCAATTTGGCCGACAGAGCCTCATCCGAAAGAGCCAGCATCTCGGCGGCAAGAATGGCCGCATTCTGCGCTCCGTTGACGCCCACTGTGGCGACGGGAATGCCGGGAGGCATCTGGATGATGGAGAGCATGGCGTCCAAGCCGTCGAGCATACCCTTAATGGGCACACCAATCACGGGCACGGTGGTGCTCGCAGCAATGACTCCGGGAAGCGCTGCCGCCATACCGGCGCCTGCAATAATGACTTTCAGACCGCGATTTTCAGCTCCTTTGGCAAAAGCCTCCACTTCATCGGGTGTACGGTGCGCCGAGAGGGCGTTCATCTCGAAGGGAATGTCCATTTCATCGAGAAATTTTGCAGCTTTCTCCATGACGGGCAGATCGCTTGTGCTGCCCATGATAATACTGACTTTTTAAAATGTGTAACTGCTTATTCTTCCACCAAACACTGATCCAGCAGCGTCGTGATGGCTTCTTTATCCAGATGCTGGCCGATGAAGACCAGCTTCTGCATGCGGTCGCCGTAGTATTCGTCCCAGTCGCGCCGCAAATCCGGCTGACGCGCCATCAAGGCCTCCAACTCGTCTTCGGGCATGGTGGCATACCACAATCCGGCATTCTTCAACTGCACCTGACGACCGGCCTGCTCAAAAAGATAGCAGGTGTCGCGCTCCGACTTGAAATAGCAGATGCCCTTGCAGCGGATGATGCTCTTGGGCCACAGGCGGGCCACAAAGTGGTCGAAACGCCCCAAATCCATCGGGGCACGACGCTGCCAGACAAAAGTGCCGATGCCGTATTCCTCCACCTCACCCTCTCCGTGGTGATGGTGGTGATGGTGGTGGTGGTGATGTTCATGTTCATCATCGTCGTCATCATCGTCGTCATCGTCATGATGATGGTGCTCGTGCTCCTCATGATGATGGTGGTCATGATCGTCGTCGTCATCGTCGTCGTCATCTTCCTCATGGCCCTCCAAAGCCTCAATCCACGCTGCGGATGTGGCCACTTTCTCAAAATCAAATAGGCCGGTGTGCAGCAGGTCGTCAAAATCCACGTCTCCATAGTCACACTCGACAATACGGGCGTGGGGCTGCAGGTGGGTGATGACCGAACGGATGCGGCCCAAATCCTCCTTGCTCACCTCGCTGGCCTTGTTCAGGATGATCAGGTTGCAGAACTCAATTTGCTGAATCACCAGATTTTCAATATCCTCTTCGTCGATATTGGCCTTGAGCAGGTCGTTGCCGCCGGCAAACTCGTCCTTCATGCGCAGCGCATCCACTACGGTAGCAATGCAGTCCAACTCGGGCACAACACCCTCGGTGTATTGCGGACCCATCGTGGGAATGGAGCAAATGGTTTGGGCAATGGGAGCCGGCTCGCAGATGCCGCTGGCCTCAATCACAATGTAATCAAACTTACCCGTGGAGACGATGTCGTGAAGCTGCTCCACCAGATCCATCTTCAGCGTACAACAGATACAACCGTTCTGCAGCGGCACCAAAGAGTCGTCCGTCTGGTTGACCACGCCGTCTTTCTGGATGAGGGAAGCGTCTATGTTGACTTCTCCGATGTCGTTCACGATGACGGCAAAGCGGATGCCGCGCCGGTTGTTGAGAATACGGTTGAGAAGGGTCGTCTTACCACTGCCGAGATAACCCGTGAGAAGCAATACAGGAACTTTATTCATTGTCAATGATGCTTAATTCGGCTGCAAAATTACAAAATTAAAGTGAAAAGGCAAAAGTGAATCCCCCTTTTTGTCGTCCATCTGAAGGAAAAGCAGTAAATTTGTGCCCGAATTGTTATATATAATATGGTAGATACTTCCCTGAAATGCCCGTCACTGCCCGCCATTCGCGAATTGGTGGACCTGTGCCGCTCATATTTTTTCCCTGAATTCTACGGCGTGGAAGGCATCCCCTGCGACGACACGGAGCGCAAGCTGCAGCGCATTCGCACCCTGCTCCTGATGAACACCGACGCCGACACCGTGGAGCGCTTCGTGGAGGCCCTGCCCGAAATCAAGTCGCTCCTGAAGGAAGACGCCGAAGCCGCTTACGACGGTGATCCCGCAGCAGAGAGCATCGACGAAGTGGTGCTCTGCTACCCCACCATGAAGGCCCTCTCCAACTATCGTGTGGCCCATTGCCTCTACCGGCTGGGCGTACCCCTCGTGCCCCGCGTCATCACGGAGATGGCGCATTCCGAAACGGGCATCGACATTCACCCGGGGGCCCAGATCGGCCATCGCTTCACCATCGACCACGGCACGGGCGTCGTCATCGGCGCCACCTGCATCATCGGCAACAACGTGAAGCTGTATCAGGGCGTCACCCTCGGCGCCAAGAGCTTTCCGCAAGACGAAAACGGCAACCCCATCAAGGGCATTCCCCGCCACCCCATATTGGAAGACGACATCATCGTCTACAGCAACGCCACCGTGCTGGGACGCATCACCATCGGACGCGGCACCATCATCGGCGGTAACATCTGGGTGACGGAAGACACGAAGCCGGGCGAGAGACTCCTGCAGGCCAAGAAGCGCAAGAGCCACATGATCCGGCCCGAAGACTGGGGAGGCCTGTAACTTTATTTTTTAACTCGAAATATAAAACATATCACTCATATGGAGTTTGAAATGATCGCCAAAACGCTCCAGGGACTGGAGAACATTCTGGCCGAAGAACTCACCCGGCTCGGAGCCAACAACATCGAAATCGGTCGCCGCATGGTGTCCTTCACCGGCGACCTAGAGATGATGTACCGCGCCAATGTCCAACTGCGCACCGCCATCCGCATCCTCAAGCCCATCAAGCATTTCCGTGCCAAGACGGCTGACGAAGTGTATGACGCCGTGAAAGCTGTCGATTGGACACAGTATCTCACCAACCGCACAACCTTTGCCGTCGACAGCGTGGTCTATTCCAGCGAGTTCCGCCACTCCAAGATGGTGGCCTACAAAGTGAAAGACGCCATCGTGGACCAGATGCGCGAGAAGACCGGCGACCGCCCGAACATCCGCCTGAAGAACCCCGACCTGCAGCTCCACATTCATGTGTCAGAGTATGACTGCACTCTGGCGCTCGACTCTTCGGGCGAGAGTCTGCACCGTCGCGGCTATCGTCAGGAACAGGTGGAAGCACCGCTCAACGAAGTGTTGGCTGCCGGCATCATCCTGATGACCGGATGGCGCGGAGAATGCGATTTCATCGACCCCATGTGCGGCTCCGGCACTTTCCTCATCGAGGCCGCCCTGATTGCCAGAGGCATCTCGCCAGGTGTTTTCCGCTCGGAGTATGCTTTTGAGAAATGGCCCGATTTCGACCGCGAACTCTTTGAGAAGGTGTACAACGACGACTCCGAAGAGCGTCCCTTCAACCATCACATCTACGGCTACGACCTCAACGTGCACGCCGTTGCCATCGCCACCCGAAACATAAAAGCAGCCGGTCTCACCAAAGAAATCACCGTTGAGCAGCGCGACATCAAGAATTTTGAGAAACCTCTGCATCCGAGCCTGCTCATCACCAATCCGCCCTACGGCGAACGCATCTCTGCGCCCGACCTGTTGGGGCTCTACAAGACCATCGGCAGCCAATTGAAGCACAATTTCACCGACGGCGAAGCCTGGATTTTGAGCTACCGCGAGGAGTGTTTCGACGAAATCGGCCTGAAGCCTTCGCGCCGCATTCCGCTCTACAACGGCTCCCTTGAGTGTGAACTGCGTAAATACCAGATTTTCTCCGGACGTTTCAACGACATGAGGGCAGGAGGCGGCGACATCAAGACAAAAGAAGACCGTCGCGACATGTCCACCCGTAAGTTTAAGCAGCATCGTGAATTCCGCGAACGCCTCGATGAGGATCGTGACGAACGCCCCCGCAAACGTTTCGATGACGAGAGGCCACGCAGACGTTTCGACGATGAGAAGCCCCGCAAACGTTTTGACGATGAGAGACCCCGCAAGCGTTTCGATGACAAAGACAGGAAACCACGCAAAAACTATGACAGCAAGAACCCTCGTGGCGGCCACGGCCGCGGCCTTCGCTTTGAGCACCGTGACTGAAGCACAGACCTCCTTCACCCTGGACGATTTGCTGCCCGGAGGCTCCACCTACGAGCAGTTGCGCCCCGAGGATCGCGCCTACCACTGGGAAGGCAATACCTTGGTGGAGGGCAAGAAGGAGGAGAAAAAGTGCGAGCAGTTGCCCGATGAGGCCAGACACGTAGATCTGTCCGACGTGAGTGGCCATCGCGCCTACACCGTGAAGGGCAATCTTTTCGTGTTGACCGCCGACGGCAACACACTGCAGGTCTCCGCTGACGGCAGCACCGACGATTCCGAGAACATCGTCTACGGCACCTCCGTACACCGCGATGAATTCGGCATCAACAAAGGCACTTTTTGGAGCAACGACGGTGAGCAGCTGGCCTTCTACCGCATGGACCAATCGATGGTGCCCTCCTACCCCTTGGTGGACATCACCACCCGCATCGCCACCACCAAAACCTGCCACTATCCGATGGCCGGAGAAGAGAGCCACGTCGTCACCGTGGGCATATACAAAGTGAAAGAGCAACGCACCGTGTGGCTTCACCTGCAAGGCGACGAGGGACTTCCCGGCCAACATCCCAACGACTACCACACCAATCTCTCCTGGAGCCCTGACGGACATACGCTCTATGTTTTCGAACTCAACCGCGCTCAAAACCACATGCGCCTCGTGGCCTACGACAGCGAGACCGGAATGCCGTGCGGCACCCTCTATGAGGAGACTCACGAAAAATACGTCGAGCCGATGACCGGTCTCTCGTTTCTCCCGTGGGATGACACCAAGGCCATTATTCAAAGCCAACGCGACGGCTTCAACCATCTCTATTTGTTGGATCTCAAAAAGCCCTCTTCTCTGCAGCAGCTCACCAAGGGGTCGTGGGTCGTGCAGCAGCTCGTCGGCTTCAACAAGAAGAAGAAACTCGTGCTGTATCTGGCCAACACCTCCGATCCCCGCACCAAAACACTCTACTCGGTGGATATGAAAGGGCGTACGAAGGCGTTGGGCGATGAACGCGGCGTTCACTACCGGGTGACGCTCAACGATGATGGCACCCAGGCACTCGATTGCTACACGTCACCCGATGTGCCGCGCTGCATCAACCTCATTAACACCTCTACGGGCAAAGGGAAGAATCTCCTGACGGCCGCCGACCCCTGGGCCGGACGCATTGTGCCCGAAATCACATCCGGCAGCATCAAAGCCGCCGACGGCCAAACCGACCTGTATTACCGCATGGCGAAACCCGTCGGCTTCGACCCCGCCAAACGCTACCCCACCGTCGTTTATGTCTATGGCGGGCCCCATCTACACAACATCGATGCCTCATGGCACTGGTGTCTGCGCGGTTGGGAGCTCTACATGGCTCAAAAAGGCTACCTCATTTTCGTGCTTGACAATCGCGGCGCCGAGTGGCGCGGACGCGAGTTCGAACAAGTCACCTTCCACCGTCTCGGCATCGTGGAACGAGAAGACCAAATGACGGGCGTAAACTTTCTCCGCTCGCTGCCTTACGTGGACACCGACCGTATCGGTGTGCACGGATGGAGCTACGGCGGCTACATGACCATCAACCTCATGCTCACCTGGCCCGAAGTGTTCAAGGTGGGCGTGGCCGGTGGACCCGTTATCGACTGGCAATACTACGAAGTGATGTACGGCGAGCGCTATATGGGCACCCCGCAAAGCAACCCCGAGGGCTACGAAAAGTGTGACCTCAAACAACGTGCCGACCGCCTGAAGGGTCGCCTGCAGATCATCATCGGCGGCGACGACCCTGTCGTGGTGCCCCAACACGCCCTCTCCTTCCTGCGCCGCTGCGCAGACGGAGGCACTCATCCCGACTTTTTTGTCTATCCCGGCGACGAACATAACATGTTCGGTCACGATCGCATACATTTGCATGAACGCATCACTCAATATTTTGAAGACTATCTGAAATGAAAATCCTGTTGTTAGGCAGCGGCGGCCGAGAGCACGCCATGGCTTGGAAAATCAGCCAAAGTCCCAAGTGTGAGAAACTCTACATTGCGCCGGGCAATGCCGGTACAATGGCTTGCGGAGAAAACGTCCCGATGAAAGCGGACGATTTTGAGGCCATCAAGAGCTTTGTGCTGACCCATGGCGTCAGCATGGTGGTGGTGGGCCCCGAGGACCCTTTGGTCAAGGGTATTTATGACTTCTTCCGCGATGACGCCGAGCTGAAGGATGTCGCCGTCATCGGCCCCTCAAAGGAAGGCGCCAGCCTCGAAGGTTCCAAGGATTTTGCCAAAGCCTTCATGCAGCGTCACGCCATCCCCACTGCTGCCTACCGCACTTTCACGGGCGCCACACTTGCCGAGGGCAAGGCTTTCCTGCGCACCCTCAAAGCTCCCTATGTGCTGAAAGCCGACGGCCTCTGTGCCGGCAAGGGCGTGCTCATACTGCCCACCTTGGAGCAGGCAGAAAAGGAACTTGAGGAGATGCTCTCGGGCATGTTCGGCGATGCTTCTTCGCGTGTAGTCATCGAGGAGTTTATGGACGGCATTGAGTGCTCCGTTTTCGTACTCACTGACGGCAGCGGCTACAAAATACTTCCCGAAGCCAAAGACTACAAGCGCATCGGTGAAGGCGACACCGGCCTCAACACCGGCGGCATGGGCAGCGTTTCTCCCGTGCCGTTTGCCACAAAGGAATGGATGCAGAAGGTTGAGGATCGTATCATCCGTCCCACCGTCGAGGGTCTCCGTCAGGAGGGTATCTGCTACAAAGGTTTCATTTTCTTCGGCCTCATCAACGTGGACGGTGAGCCCAAGGTGATTGAATACAACTGCCGTATGGGCGATCCCGAGACGGAGACCGTCATGCTGCGCATCAAGAGCGACCTGGTGGAGCTTTTCGAGGCTGTCGCCGAAGGCCGCCTGGCAGAGTGTCCGCTGGAATTCGATCAGCGTAGTGCCGTATGTGTGATGCTTGTTTCCGGCGGTTATCCGGGTCACTATGAAAAGGGCTTCGAGATCACCGGCATCGAAAATATCACCAACCCTGACTCTGTAGTCTTCCACGCCGGCACAGCCGTGAAAGAAGGACGCACCGTAACTGCCGGCGGCCGTGTCATCGCAGTTTCTTCTTACGGTGAATCTCAGGCAGAGGCACTTCGCAAGAGCATGACTGAAGCCCAAAAGATACAGTTCGAAGGACGCTATTTCCGCCGCGATATCGGCCAGGATTTGCTCTCCGGCCTCTAAACTTCCTCCCCGGCGTGAACGTTTTTATCACAATATTACTGCTCTGCCTGTCGTTAATCGGCAATGCGCACTTCATGCTGGCGCTCTTTACGGGTGTCTCAATGCTGTTGGCGCAACGCTCGCTCTACGCCTGCTACAAGGTGGAGCAGCCGGTCGTGCCCATTCTCCACGCCTTCTTCTTCCTTGGTATCTCTGCGGTGCTTACACCCTGGATGCTGTTGTTAATCCCGTTTTTTTTGTGGCACACGGGCGTTTTGATGCGCTGCCTCACGTGGCGTGTCTTTTGGGCCGGTGTTTTCGGTCTTTCGGTGCCCTACGTCTTCATGACGCTGCTGAGTCTGCTGTCGGGAAACACAGAGTATTTCAACTCCCTCCACACGGTTTTCACCGCGCGACCCTGGCTCTACGTGGTTTTCATTGCCGCTTATCCGATGCATGTCATGGTGGACTACTTCAGCCGCTTCTCCATATGGCAGTGGATTCCGTGGGGCGTCATCAGCCTTTTGGGCGTCTTCTGCATTTGGCATTTCTTTCACACCCGTCACCGCAGCATGATACAACAACGCCTTGAGGCCTACATCGCGGTGCACAACAGTGTGGCACTATGGGGACTGATTTTCATCTTCCCCCAGTTTTATCACTCACTCATCGGGGGCCTCGCCGCATGCCTCTCACCCCTGGTTATCCGATTCGCCGAACAATGCAGGAACTCATAGACTTTCTCTCCCAATACGGCTATTGGGGCATGACACTGAGTGCTTTTTTGGCGGGCAGCGTGTTCCCGTTCTCCAGCGAAGCAGTGCTGGTGGCGCTGCAGCTTGCAGGGCTTGAGCCTTGGCCGCTGCTACTTTCGGCAACAGTAGGCAATGCCGCCGGCAGCATGTTCAACTACGGTCTGGGCACTTTGGGACGTATGGAGTGGATTGAGCGTTATGCTCACGTCAAAAGAGAGCGTGTGGCCCGGATGCAGACTTGGCTTCAGGGCCGCGGCGCCTGGGTGGGTGCTCTGTGTTTCCTGCCGGTCTTCGGCAGCGTGCTATCCGTCACGTTAGGCCTCATGCGGGCCAATCCCTATATCACGGCCACAGCCATCACCGCAGGCAAGGCCGTCCGTTATGCGATTATAATATTTGTTGTTTCTGCAATATGAAAAACTTCAGACTCATTGACAACCTCGTGGGGTGGTTGACCTTTGCCGTGGCAGCCTTTACTTACTGTTCCACGGTGGAGCCTACAGCGAGCTTTTGGGACTGCCCCGAGTTCATCACCACAGCCTTCAAGCTGGAAGTCGGTCACCCGCCAGGGGCCCCCTTCTTTATGCTTACGGCCAACCTCTTCACCCAACTTGTCCATGATCCGACACTGGTGGCCTACATGGTCAACATCATGAGTGCGCTTTTCTCGGCGCTCTGCATCCTGTTCCTCTTCTGGAGCATCAGCCACCTGGCCCGCAAACTGGTGGGTGACAACGGTCAGGTGACAACTCTATCGCAGTGCATCACCGTAGAGGCTTCCGCTCTCACCGGTGCGCTCATCTACTGTTTCTCCGATACCTTCTGGTTCTCTGCCGTTGAGGGTGAAGTCTATGCCTACTCCTCGCTCTTCACGGCAATCGTGTTTTGGGTGATGCTCAAATGGGAAGACCATGCCGACGAGCCCGGCTCTGACCGATATCTCATCCTCATTGCCTATCTCACCGGCCTCTCCATCGGTGTGCACCTGCTCAACCTTCTGTGTCTGCCGGCTCTGGTGCTCATCTTCTACTACAAGAAGACACGAGAGGCCACGCTTAAGGGTAGCCTCATTGCTCTTGGCATCAGCTTCCTGCTTGTAGCAGCGGTGCTCTACGGCGTGGTGCCCGGTATCGTGAAGGTTGGCGGCTGGTTCGAGCTGCTCTTTGTCAACACGTTCAACTGTCCCTTCAACACGGGCATGGTGGTCTATATCGCACTGCTCACCGCCGTCATCCTTTGGGCCATATGGGAAACGCATCAGGAGAAAAACCGACTGCGCATGAATCTCTCCTACCTGCTTTCTGTCGGTCTTTTGGGCATTCCCTTCTACAGCCACGGAATCACCAGTGTGGTGGTCGGTGTCATCGTCCTGGGCCTGCTCTATCTGCTGCTCAACCATCGCGACGGCAACAGCCGCCATTGGGTCACCACCCGCATTATGAACACCTCGCTGCTCTGCATGCTGATGCTCATGATTGGCTATTCGTCTTACGCCGTCATCGTCATCCGCTCGACAGCCAACACGCCGATGGACCAGAACTCCCCCGAGGATATCTTTACTTTGGGGCAATATCTGGGCCGTGAGCAATATGGCGACCGTCCACTATTCTACGGACAGGCCTACAACTCCCAAGTGGAGCTGCGCCCCGACGGCAACTACTGTGTGCCTGTTTCCACCAAGGGCGCTCCCGTCTATCAGCGCAAGGAGAAGAAGTCTCCCGACGAACCCGACCGTTACGAGATTCAACGCTACGACGTCGATTATGTCTACGGACAGAATATGCTCTTTCCCCGCATGTATTCCGACCGTCACGCCCAAGCCTACGAAGATTGGCTTGGCGGTGTGAAAGGCTATGAAGTACCTTTCGACCGCTGCGGCGAGAAGATTACGGTGAAGATGCCCACGCAGCTGGAGAATCTGCGCTTCTTCATCTCCTACCAGCTCAACTTCATGTACTGGCGCTACTTCATGTGGAACTTCGCCGGTCGCCAAAATGACCTTCAGGGCAACGGCGAGCCCGAGCACGGCAACTGGCTCACGGGCATTCCGTTCATTGACAACATGCGCTTGGGCGACCAGTCGTTGCTGCCCTCCGACCTCAAGAACAACAAGGGCCGCAACGTCTTCTACTGCCTGCCGCTTTTGCTCGGTCTCATCGGCTTCTTCTGGCAGGTGTACCGCAAGGACCGTCGCCGTCTCTCCGACGCCGATGCCGTGCCCGAGGGCGTGAAGCAATTCTGGGTGGTCTTCTTCCTCTTCTTCATGACAGGCCTGGCCATTGTCATCTACCTCAACCAAACGCCCATGCAGCCCCGTGAACGCGACTACGCCTACGCCGGATCCTTCTACGCCTTTGCCATTTGGTGCGGACTCGGTGTGGCCGGCCTCGTTGAGATGCTCTCACGGGCACTGAAAAAGGAGCGCCCCGCTGCCCTGTTGGGTTGCCTGTGCGTGCTTGTGCCGCTGCAGATGGCGTCTCAAACCTGGGACGATCATGACCGCTCCGGTCGCTACACTTGTCGCGATTTCGGCCAGAACTACCTCATGTCTCTGCCCGAGAGCGGCCATCCCATCATCTTCACCAACGGTGACAACGATACCTTCCCCCTTTGGTATTGTCAGGAGACGGAGGGCTTCCGCACCGACGCGCGTGTGTGCAACCTTTCTTATCTGCAGACCGATTGGTACATCGACCAGATGAAGCGCCCGGCCTATGACTCGCCTTCGGTGCCCATTTCGTGGAAGCGCATTGACTACGTCAGCGGCACACGCGAGGGCATCCCCGTGCGCCCGGGCTTGTTGGAGCAGGTGCTCGACTACTATAAGGACGACCCCGAGATGCTGCGTGCTTTGGTGGGCGACAACCCCTACGAGCTCTCCAACGTCATCAAACACTGGATTCTCAGCGACGACCCCGATATGCAGGTGTTCCCCACCGACAGCATGGTCATCACCGTAGACAAGGAGGCCGTGCGCCGCAGCGGCATGATGATGGCAGGCGACAGCATTCCCGACGTTATGCCGATTTCGCTTAAGGGCAAACGCGCCGTCTACAAGAGTGAGATGATGATCTATGAGATGCTGGCCCGATGCAATTGGGAGCGCCCCATCTTCGTGGCACTCACTGTGGGCAGCGACAACTACGGCAACCTCGGACGCAACTTCGTGCAGGAGGGCCTGGCCAATCGCATCACCCCTTGGGACACGGAGCAGACGGGCCGCGACATCGATGTAGACCGCATGTATGACAACCTCATGCACAAGTTCCGCTTCGGCGGCATCGACAATCCCGACATCTACCTCGACGAGACTGTCATGCGCATGTGCTGGACCCATCGTCGCCTCTTCGCCACTCTGGCCGAAGCGCTGATGGAGCGGGGTGACACCGTGCGCGCTCTTGAGGTCGTACGTCGTGCCGAAGAAGCCGTGCCTGCCACCACGGTGCCCCACAACTACAACAGCGGCTCCATAGAGCTGGCCCGAGTGTGGGCCCTTGCCGGCGAAGCCGAGACGGCCGACCGTATCTGTTGCGCCGTGGCCACGTCGTGCGCGGAATATCTGGAGTGGTACGCACACATGTCGCCCCACATGCAGAAGCTCTCTTCGCGCGACATCATGGTGTCGATCTACTATTTCGACCGCGTGCTTGACGTGATGATGATCTACGGCGGCTCCCGCCTGAACGCCTTCGACGAGAAGCTGTCTTACTACAACCGCCTCTTCCAGACGCTCTACTGATGATCATCGAACAACCGGCCCGCTTCCTGCGCTGGCTTTACCCACACGCCCTCTGGCGTATGGACCCGTCGGAGAAGGCGGTATACCTCACCTTCGACGACGGGCCCATCCCCGAGGCGACACCCTTTGTGCTCGACCTGCTCGATGAAATGGACATCAAGGCCACATTCTTCATGGTGGGCGACAACGTGCGCAAGTATCCCGAGCTCTACCTCGAGGTGCTCCGCCGGGGGCATCATGTAGGCAACCACACCTTCAACCACATCGGGGGCATCAAGTGGCTCTCGTGGAAGTATCTGGCCAACGTCTATCGCTGCGACCGACTTTTCAAAACACTCACCCCGCGCCGCAACATCAACCTCTTCCGTCCGCCACACGGCTACATGGGCCTGGTGCAGTATCGCACACTGCGCTATTCGGGCTACACGGTGGTGATGTGGGATCTGGTCACACGCGACTATTCGCGCCTGCTTTCTGCCGATGATGTGCTCGCCAATGTAAAGCGCTATGCGCGCCCGGGCTCCATCATCACCTTTCACGACTCACTCAAGAGCATCGACAAATTGCGACTGATGTTGCGACCGGCCCTCGAGTGGCTGCGCAATGAAGGCTATGAGTTCAAATTGTTGTAAAAATTTGGCCAAAAGTTTGTCCGTTTCAGTCTTTTTGACTACTTTTGCATAAGATATAGTATTCTTTTTCTAACTTTTAAAACGTAAGAAACTATGAAAAAGTATTTTGCTGAGTGTTTTGGCACTTTCGTGCTGACTTTCCTGGGTTGCGGCGCTGCCGTGAGCCTGAATTGCGGCAGTGACACCGCTTCCGTTGTGGGCACCGCCATCGCTTTCGGTCTGGCCGTTGTGGCTATGGCTTACACCATCGGCGGCATCTCCGGCTGCCACATCAATCCCGCCATCACGCTGGGCGTTTGCCTGAGCGGCCGCATGAGTGCCAAGGATGCCTGCGGCTACATGGTCTTCCAGGTAATCGGTGCAGTCATCGCCGCCGCCGTGCTCTACTGCCTGGTGTCTCTGGATCCCTCTTTGGCTTTGGGCACCAAGACGGGTGCCAACGCCTGCGCTTCGGCTAATGTCATCAACGGCCTCATGGCTGAGATTGTGCTCACCTACATCTTTGTGATGGTAGTGCTGGGCGCCACCTCCAAGACCAACGGCGCCACCAATAATTTCGCCGGTCTGGCCATCGGCCTCTCGCTGATTCTAATCCACCTGGTGGGCATCCACTACACGGGCACCAGCGTCAATCCCGCCCGCTCCATCGGCCCCGCTCTCTTTGAGGGTGGTCAGGCTCTGCAGCAGCTCTGGGTGTTCATCGTCGGTCCCTTCGTCGGCGGTGCTCTGGCAGCCCTGTGCTGGAAGCTGATTGGCTGCGAGTGCTGCTGTGAGAAGTAAGCTCCGCGTCTGAATCTTTTAGGCCCGCTTCCCGCCGGAAACGACATATTTCCCGGGAAACGGGCTTTTTTGTGCACTTTTTTTAGTTTTTCGGTCGTTGTTTCGAAAACTTTTTCGTACTTTTGCGCCCACATTCGGCGGAATGCACTCGCTTTTTGAGCCGTCTTCTATGGGGCTGACTGGATTTGACAGCAGACCGATGGTCGGTGTAAGCACGCAGAGAGTTGGAGGCCGCTCTCTTTAATCCATGACTTCCGAAGATTTATCTGGCGAACGTAACTACGCTCTCGCTGCCTAACCGAAGTACAGTAGGTTACTGGCTCAATCTCGGCACCAGGTGCTGAGACGAGATGTCACCCCGGGACTCCCCGCTCCGAAGCACCCGGATTCTGTGGCACAGTGAAATCGGAGCTGGTCGCCCGGGGCCTCGCCCTGGCGACGAGATTTTAGAGGATAAGGCGTCATTTGGTGGTCCGGGTCTTGATGGCGCACGAAAAACGAAGGCCGGAATAAGCGTGTAGAAAGCTCCGGGTATCTCTGTTTGGACGAGGGTTCGATTCCCTCCAGCTCCACAACAATAAGGGCCTCCGATTGGAGACCCTTTTTTGTTTCCAGATTCAAGTTTCAGGATTCAGGT
>CACZUX010000049.1 GCA_902784475.1 uncultured Bacteroidales bacterium
CTCCAACCCCGTGGCAGCCAAGCAGAACTTTGAGGGTCGTGTCAACGAGAGCGACGTGCTTCTGTGCGCCGTGCCCTACACCAGCATCAAAGACGCCGACGTAGAGGTTAGCGACAAGGAGCTCAAAGCCAAGTATGAGGAGATGAAGGAGATGTTCCGCAACGATCAGGAGATGCGCGACATCAAGTATATAGATGTAGAAGTGAAGGCCAGTAAGGCCGACGAGGCTCAACTCAACCAGGAGATGGCCGCCTACGCCGCCGCTCTTCAGGAAGGTGCCGAGCCCGCCAAAGTGGTTCGTGAAGCCGGCTCTCTCGTACCCTACAGTGCGATGCCCGTCACTACCAAGGCTCTGCCCCGCGACATTGCCCAACAGATGGACAGCATGTCTATCGGTGAACAAAAGGGCCCCTATTACTATGCCGGTGACAACACGATGAACATCGTCCGCATCATCTCCCACACCACCATGCCCGACAGTGTGCAGTTCCGTCAGCTTGCCGTACCCGGCGTATCCATAGCCGACGCCCAGCAGCGTGCCGACAGCATCATGAACGTCCTGCGTTCCGGCGTGGCTCTTGACAGTGTAGCCAAGAACATGGGACAGAATGCGGCTCCCGTATGGCTCACCAGCGCCCAGTACGACGGGCAGAACATGGACGAGACCAATCGCCTCTTCATCCAGAAGCTTACCTCCATGCCCGCCGGCACCACCGAGACCTTTGAAATACCCAATCAGGGAGTAGCCATCCTCAACGTGATGGATCGCCGCAACACCGTGGACAAGTATAATGTTGCCGTTGTGAAGGTTCCCGTAGACTTCTCTAAAGAGACCTACGGCGCAGCCTACAACCAGTTCTCCAGCTTCATTGCCGGCAAGAATGCCGCCGATCTCGAATCGCAGGCTCAGGCTGCCGGCTACGCCGTACAGACGCGTCAGGCCCTCTCTTCTGCAGAACACACCGTGGCCAACGTTTCTTCCACTCGCGAGGCCATGCGCTGGATCTTCAACGATGACACTAAAGTGGGCGACGTCTCTCCCCTCTACGAGTGCGGCAACAATGACCATCTACTGGTCATCATCCTTGACGGCATCCACAAGAAGGGCTACCTGCCTTGGGATGACGATGATGTAAAGAACTTCCTGACCCAGCAAGTGCTGCAGGACAAGAAGGCCGCCATACTGCAGGAGAAGATGCAGAACATTACTGTGCTCAAGGACGCACAGACCATCCCCGGAGCCGCAACCGACACACTGCGTCGCGTCAGTTTCTCCGGTCTCACCTATGTGCCTCTCGTCGGCACGCTGGAGCCCGCTATTGCCGGCGCTGTATCCGGCATGAAACAGGGCGAGATGAAGAGCGGCATCCGCGGCAACGGCGGTGTCTATGCGCTTCAGGTGCTGAGCCAAAGCAAGCAGCAGGACGCCAAGTACGACCAGAAGGCCGAGGAGCAGCAGAACGTTCAGATGAACGCCCGTGCGCTGCAGTCACTCACCCGCGACCTCTTCCTCAAGGCTGATGTCCAAGACAACCGTTACCTCTTCTACTAAGGAGCGGCTCTGGAACGCGAACTATTGTAGAGCATGGGGTGCAAACTTCATGCTCTACTTCTCTTTTATGGTGTTGACGCCGCTCCTGCCGCTCTATTTGAGCGAAGCTTTCGGCGCCGACAAAGACACCATCGGCCTGGTGCTCTCGGGCTACGCCGTCACGGCCCTGCTCATCCGCCCCTTCTCAGGATACTTTGTGGACTCCTTTCCACGCAAGACTGTCCTGCTGCTTTTTTACGGACTATTTGCATTGCTCTTCGGCGGCTATCTGATCGCAGGCAGCCTGCTGCTTTTCGGTGTGGTACGCACACTCCACGGAGCGCCTATGGGCGCCGCCACCGTCGCCAACAGCACGGTAGCCATCGATGTGCTCCCCTCTTCCCGTCGTGCCGAAGGCATCGGCTACTACGGTCTGTCCAACAATCTGGCAACAGCCATTGCACCAACTGTGGGCATCTTCCTCTGGCACTGGACGGGCAGCTACAACGCCATTTTCATCACGGCGCTCGTCTCCGGCATTGTCGGTTGGATCATCAACGCCACCCTCAGGGTACGCATGCGTCCATCCGAGAAACGCCCCGCTTTGTCACTCGACCGTATGTTTCTCGTCGAGGGCTGGCCGGAAGGCGTTTCTATGGCTTGCTTTTCTTACAGCTACGGTGTGGTGTCCACCTACGTAGCCATCTATGCCAAGGAAGCTTTGGGCATGGAGGCCGGTACGGGGCTGTTCTTCACCATCCTCTGCATCGGCTTGATGCTGAGCCGCTTGGTCGGAGCGCGCACACTGCGTCGCGGACGCGTCGTGGAGAATGCCGCCCACGGCGTGCTCATCTCTCTCGTTGGTTACCTGCTTTTTGCTGCAGTGCATGAAGCATGGGCCATGTATGTCTCCGCCCTCATCGTGGGACTGGGCAACGGACACATGTTTCCCGCCTTCCAGACGATGTTCATCAATCTGGCCTCCAAGTCTCAACGCGGCACAGCCAACGGCACTCTGCTCACCTCCTGGGACGTCGGCATGGGTCTGGGCATCACCTTGGGCGGCTTGTTGGCCGAACGTGTAGGCTACGAAGGCGCCTTCTGGAGCGCCTGGGTACTCAACCTGGCGGGGGCCATCTTCTTCTTCGCTTTCATCCGCAGTCACTATCTCCGCCACAGGAAGGCCTGATTTTGACACAACAAGAAAAAGTCCGCAAACCCTCAAAAAGAGTATGCGGACCTTGGATTATCCGTATCCTGAAGAAGCAGGATTTACTTCTTGTTCAGATAAAGGTCAGCCTGTACGGCGCAAGCCACGGAGCAACCTACCATGGGGTTGTTGCCGATACCCAGGAAGCCCATCATCTCAACGTGAGCGGGCACAGAACTGGAACCTGCGAACTGCGCGTCGGAGTGCATGCGACCCAGGGTGTCGGTCATGCCGTAAGAAGCGGGACCGGCAGCCATATTGTCGGGATGCAGCGTACGACCCGTACCGCCACCGCTGGCTACACTGAAGTAAGCCTTGCCGGCGCGGATGCGCTCCTTCTTATAGGTACCTGCAACGGGGTGCTGGAAACGCGTGGGATTAGTGGAGTTGCCGGTGATGCTGACATCCACATCCTCCTTCCACAGGATGGCTACACCCTCGCGCACGTCATCGGCGCCATAGCAGTTCACGGCAGCACGGGGACCCTTGCTGTAGGGGATGGTCTTAACAACCTTCAGCTCACCCGTGAAGTAGTCGAACTGAGTCTGAACATAGGTAAAACCGTTGATACGGCTGATGATCATGGCAGCGTCCTTACCCAGACCGTTGAGGATACAACGCAGGGGCTTGTCGGCTGGCCGCGACTTGTTGGCCATCTGAGCAATCTTAATGGCGCCTTCGGCGGCAGCAAAGCTCTCATGACCGGCGAGGAAAGCAAAGCACTTCGTCTCGGGAGAGAGCAGACGGGCAGCGAGCTCGCCGTGACCGATACCCACCTTGCGGTCGTCGGCAACGGAACCGGGGATGCAGAAACTCTGCAGACCCTCACCGATGTAATTGGCAGCCTCGACGGCGTCCTTGGCCTTCTCCTTCAGAGCAATGGCCGTACCTACAACGTAAGCCCACTTGGCATTCTCAAAACAAATCATCTGGGTCTCCTCACAGGTCTTGTAAGGATCCAAACCAGCCTTGTCACATATCTCGTTGGCCTCTTCGATGGAGGCGATGCCGTGCTTGTTCAAGCAAGCAAGAATCTGCTTGATGCGACGGTCCTGACTTTCGAATTTAACTTCTCTCATCATAGTTTTGTTCCTCCTGATCTTTTATTCCTTACGGGGGTCAATACACTTCACGGCACCGTCCTCGGGCTTCGTGCGGCCGTAGGTACCGGTGACGCTCTTCAGGGCCTCGTTGGCGTCCATGCCTTTCTTCACGGCATCCATGAACTTGCCCATATGAACAAACTCGTAGCCGCACACCTGATCGTTCTCGTCGAGATACATCTTGTTGATGTAACCCTCGGTGAGCTGCAGGTAACGGGTGCCCTTAGCCTTAGTGCCATAAAGCGTGCCGGTCTGGGAGATGAGACCCTTGCCCAAATCCTCCATGCCGGCGCCGATGGTCAGGCCGCCCTCGGAGAAGGCGCTCTGAGTGCGTCCGTAAACAATCTGCAGGAAGAGCTCGCGCATGGCGGTGTTGATGGCATCACATACGAGGTCGGTGTTCAGAGCCTCGAGGATGGTCTTGCCGGGCAGAATCTCACTGGCCATGGCAGCAGAGTGCGTCATGCCGGAGCAACCGATTGTCTCCACCAGACACTCCTCAATGATGCCCTCCTTGACATTGAGCGTCAGCTTGCAGGCGCCCTGCTGGGGAGCGCACCAACCCACACCGTGGGTAAGACCGGAGATGTCTTTGATTTCCTTTGCCTGAACCCACTTACCCTCTTCGGGGATAGGAGCAGGACCATGGTTGGGGCCTTTGGCCACACAACACATGTTTTGTACTTCTTGTGTGTAAACCATATTTTCTTTGTTTGAGGTTATATGATGTAGATAAAATGTACTAATTTGAGTACAAATATACTTAATAGTAGGTATTTAATGAAATTTTTCGCGATTTTTTTGTAACTTTGCAGGCAAAATTGATTGAGAAGTGCCAAAGAAAGCCAATAAATCAAAGGTCATCAACATAAAAAACAAGCGTGCCGAGTTTGATTTCCTACTTTTGGACGACTACACAGCAGGCATTGTATTGACAGGGACCGAAATCAAGAGCATTCGCCAGGGAAAAGCTTCGCTGGTGGATACCTTCTGTTTCATTCACAACGGAGAGATGTGGGTCAAAAACATGTACGTGGCCCAATACAAAGAAGGCTCGTACAACAACCACATGGAGCGGCGCGAGCGCAAACTGCTGCTCAACCGCCGTGAGATACACAAACTCGAGAACGCTGTAAAGAGCCCGGGATTCTCCATCATCCCCACCCTGCTTTGGATTGACGACAACGGCCGGGCCAAGCTCGACATTGCGCTCTGCCGCGGCAAGAAAGAATACGACAAGCGCGCCAGCGAGAAAGAAAAAGAACTCAAGAACGAGGTACGCCTGGCCAAATATAAATGAACGCGCACACGCATATGGACGACCGACTGCAAGAAATCAGAGAACATATTCTCGCCCGCGTGGGAGGAGCACTCACCGCCGGAAGCATGCAGCAGCTCACAGCCGACGAGGTGACGTTGCTGGCCTACTGCACGTTGCGTGAGGAAGTGATGGATGGCGGACTCGTACAGCTCATCTACAACGGCTACGGTCCTTTCATCTTCCTCAACCCCTTTGCCAAGGCCATGCGCCTTTGGGGACTGAAAGACTTCTCGAAGCTGCTCTACGAGGGACGCAAGTTCTTCGAAGCGCACGGCGACGAGATACAGCAGGAAATGAGCGATGAAGATTTCATGGCTCTCTTCGAACAATATCCCGAGGCTGATGACTTCGACGATACCTTCATCGAAAACGAGGAAGACATCACCCGTCAGGTGCTCGACTACGCACAGAGCATCGGGCTTAAGTAAAAGAAAAATAAAAAATAAAATTGCCGGGCTGCTGGATGCAACCCGGCAATTTTATTTCTCCTTTCGGAGACTTTTTACTTGCGGAAGTCCTTAACCACCATAATACGAGTGGTATCCTTGTCAGCATCAGGCTGCTTACCGTCGTCGGTCTTAGCCATCTTGCTGCTGTCATGAACAATAATCTGATCGTCGCTCACGCCATACTCCTTCAGTACATTGACAACGTTGTTGCTATCGCCGTACTTCACGATGTAAGCCACACGATCCTTGTTATTCTTGAGATAGTTAGCCAAGGTCTTAAGGCGATCGGTCTCGCTGCTGCTCAACTCGCTACCCTCGGGAGTAGCGTAATTGAAGCTAACCTGATCTTCAGTGATACGGTTCTCCTTGCGGAAGAGCGTGTCGTGTTTGAGGGTCAACTCATCGTTGTAGGTCGTGTTAACCTTCTTTGTGTTCTTGGAGATGTTGAAGTGGAAACCAATACCGGCGTTCATGCGCCAGTCGAGTCTGGTTCCGGCTTTAATCGCGTTGAACTTGTCGTTGAACGTGGTGGCGTTCACGTACATGCTCAGACCAACCCACTTGGAAAAACTCCAAATGTACTGCAAGCCTACGCGGCCGCCGTAGCAAACCTCATCAGCGTAACAGCCGGCGTCGGCATAAACCTCATCGGGGAAACTGCGGGTGATGCCCAGCACAAAACCGGCGTAAGCATACAAGTTGTGGCGACGATTGGGCTTGTAGCCACAGAAGCCGTTGGTCAGGTTGTAAGACACATTCAGGCTGGGCTCCCAGCTGGTGAATTTCTTGGCATCGTACCCGGCGCCATCCGACAGATAGATGCGGTTCTGATTCCAACCGGCTTCGGCAAACAGCCCCCAGTAATCACTGAAGTTGTAACCAATCTGAATATTGGCACCGGGCGTCAGCATCTTGCCGAAAGACACCTCACGGAAACCTTCATTGATGCTCACACCCAAATTGCCGTGAGCGTTGATAAACCAACGATAGCCGTTGTCGTATTCAAAATTCAGTTTCTCCTCTGCATTGGCGCTCATTGCACCGAGAATCATCACGAGGACTGCAAATATACTCTTTTTCATAGTCTTCTATAATCTTATTTAGTTCAGACTTGTTCTCTCTCTCTTACTCGGAAATGAGCATAATGGTGGAACGGTTCTTCTCGTACACAGCTTCGGGGAAGGGCTGAACGGAAGCGCCTTCATCGAAGGTGGAGATACGATCCTCGCTGATACCCTCTGCAATCAGAGCCTCCTTTACGGCGAGGGCGCGATGGCTGGCCAGCCAAGCGTTACGACGGGCGGTACCGGTGTTCTTGTCGGCATAACCGAAGATGGTCACTTTCTTGTCACTGTGCTGCTTCATATAGTCGGCGCACTGCTTGACGGAAGCCTGAGAAGCCTCGTTCAAATCCGTCTTGTTGATGGTAAAGAAGCAAGTGTAGATGGGCAGAGACTGCGGAACTTCAACAACCTGCTTAACAACGGTGGTGTCGCGGCGGGTGATGTAATTGGTGTAGCTCTCGGTAGAATAGTACTTGGCGGTCTTACGCTGAGTGCCAAAATACTTACGGATACCCACCTGAAGGTCAACCAGCTTCTCCATCTTGGTGTAAGGATCGCGGTTGCAATCCATATCGTCGGTCATCATGCCGTAGCTGGCGTCAACCAGGAAAGCCCAGCTACGCTTCAGCATCAGCTCATACTGGAAACCTGCTCTGAAACCATAAGAGTAGTCGTGACGGTCAACGGGCTGACGCAGATAAGTAAAACCTGCAACGAAACCGCCGTAAACATAGAAGTGGTGCTTACGGTCAGCCTTGTAACCACCGATGGTGTTGGTCAAATCCCAGTACATCTTAAAGGTGCTGGTCATCAGGTTCAAACCGGCATAATCACCACTGTTCAGGAACGAACCTACACGACGATACTGACCGTCTAAAGCCAAGCTGATGTAAGGATTGAAACGATAACCGAATTCCAGGGTTCCCACGCCGCCGAGGTTGTCCTTAAACGTACCGAAACCGAGGTTGTCATTCTCGCCATGATACAAACCTCCCATAAGACTCATGAACCATGCGCTTTTGGGGGCCACATACACATTCTCGTTCTTCACCGTAACAACGGTATCCTCTGCAAATGTTGCCACAGACATGGCAATTGCTGCAAGGAAAACAAAAATTTTCTTCATATGGTTAAAAATTAATTTAAATGATTTGCTGCTTAATTTCACTATTTCGCGTGCAAAGGTACAACAATTTCTTGTATCAGATATAAAAAAGCTTAAAAAAAGAGGCTACACACAATAAATCATCTCAAAATATCAAAAAAAACAGATCAAATTCGATTAATATATCAAAAAAGATGTAATAATTCACCTAGCATCGAAGTATTTTGCGTTGGGATTTCCGATATAAAATCCGGCTACGGAAGACTGCGGATACATTGCACCGTTTTCAGTAAACCGAATGCCGATGCCACCCATATCAAGCAACTCTGCCAGAAGAAATATCGTGCGCTGATCAGGCAACACCGGATAACCCACTGCCGGACGGATACCACCCCATCCTACCGCACGCAATTCCTGGGCGAGAAACTCCGAAGCAGCCTCCACAAGACGATCTCCAAGCGTTTGGAAAAGAAGACTCTTATACGGATCAGCATCTTCTTTCTTAAGCATTTCCAACGTTTGAATAAAGCTCTTGTTTACAGTAACGGCAAAAGCGCCCACCACATCGTCTTGATTGACGAAGTCGCAAAGCGACAGACGCTCACCCTCCTTCTGCCGGGGCATTGGGATAATTACGTCACGGCCATCACCCGTAAACAAACGGATGCTGTCGTACTCCCCCCTTGCCCTACAAAACATCTGCACGGCTTCCACGCCAAAGCCAGCATCGGCATAACTCTCCAAAAGATTCAGGGCATCGCGTCGCAACTCATCTGCCTCCGCACTGCCATTCTTCACCATCCAAGCGTGATAGAAATAGCGCCAGTCGATCAAAGGAACGAGCGCGGCAACCGAAAGAGGTTCATGGCACCTTTCACCCATAAACGGAGCCACCCGTTTGGGTTGGAGCAACTTGCGCGCCATAATGGGATTCTCCGTAGCGTCCTTCATGTGATACACCCCGCCGCTATAGAGCGGAGCAATTTTGATGCGCGTATGCTCCTCGGAAGTTGTCGCTCCGCCCACAAACAGGGGCACACGCAGTCCGGCACGCTCCATGGCCTCGGCTACATTGCACATCTCTTCGAGAGAAGGCGTAATTAGTCCCGAGAGACACACGATATCCACATGCTCGTCAATGGCTGTGCGCACTATCGTTTCGGCCTGCACCATCACGCCCAGGTCAATCACGTGGAATCCGTTGCACTGTAAGACCACTTTCACAATGTTTTTCCCAATATCGTGAACATCGCCCTTGACAGTGGCGATCAATATCTTACCGGCCTTGGCCGCCTCACTGCCGTCGCCGTTGATGTAGGGTTCGAGATATGCGCAAGCCTGCTTCATCGTGCGGGCCGTCTTGACCACCTGGGGCAGGAACATCTTACCCTCTCCAAAGAGACGCCCGACGGTCATCATACCCTCCATCAAAGGGCCACTGATAATATCCAGCGCACCGCGCCCTTCATCCAACAACTGCTGCAGAGCCTCTTCCAAGCCTTCGTTACGCCCTCGGGAGAGGCACATCTTCACAACATCCACCGGAGTGGAGAGAGACGACTCCTGCGCTGACGGTTCCGCATTCGTTCTCGCCGCTGCACAATCGGGCACCAAAGCCAACAGGCGCTCTGTAGCATCACTGCGGCGGTTGAAGATTACGTCTTCTATGGCTGTACGCAGACCATCGTCGATACCCTCATAAGTAACGGAGGCCGATGGATTCATGATGGCCATGTTCAGGCCGAGATGCACGGCATGATAAAGGAACACCGCGTGCATTGCCTCACGCATATAATTCTGTCCGCGCAAAGCGAAACTCAAATTGGAGATTCCGCCACTGATTCGGCACGCCGGCATATGAAGATGTATCCACTCTACGGCACGCAGAAAATCCAAGGCATAATTGTTGTGCTCCGGCATCCCGGTGGCCACGGTGAGCACATTGGGGTCGAAAATGATATCCTCAGGCATAAAGCCGGCCTCTTCCACCATTAGACGGTAGGCCCTGGAAGCAATTTCGATGCGTCGCTCATAATCCGTCGCCTGCCCCTTTTCGTCAAACAGCATCACCACAGCTGCTGCACCCATGTTCCTTATGTAACGGGCTTCGCGAAGGAATTCTTCTTCGCCCTGCTTCAGGGAGATGGAGTTCACCACAGGCTTACCCTGTATATTCTGAAGAGCGCCGGCGATTACCTCAAAGTGGGAAGAGTCCACCATGACGGGCACGCGGGCAATTTCCGGCTCCGCAGCTATGAGGCGTAGAAAAGTCTGCATTTCCTCTGCTGCATCCAAGAGGCCGTCATCCATGTTGATATCCAGCATCATGGCACCGTCTTCCACCTGTTTTCGGGCGATGGCGACGGCTTCGTCGTAGTTTTTCTCCGAAATCAGACGCAGAAACTTTCGACTTCCGGCCACGTTACAACGCTCACCGACATTGCAGAAGGTATCCAAAGGCAAGCGAAGAAGTTCTAGGCCAGCATAGTTGGAGGCTGGCTCCACAGAAGACTCTTGCAGTGAAAGGCTTTTATATTCATCGCGCAGGCGACCCATTGCACGAATATGATCCGGTGTTGTGCCGCAACAGCCGCCGATTACACGCACGAGGCCCTCCTCCAACATGGGGCGCATCATGCGCACCATATCGTCGGGCGTGTCGTCGTAGCCGCCGTAGGCATTGGGCAGCCCGGCATTCGGATGGCACGTCAGCAGACAACGTCCGTTCACGGCTTTCGCCATATCGCGCAGCCAGGGCAGTATCTTGTCTGCGCCGAAGCCGCAATTCAGACCGATGGAAAGCGGACGTGCATACATCACAGTTTCCACAAAAGCCTCTATGGTCTGCCCCGAAAGAATACGGCCGGAAGCGTCGCTCACCGTCATGCTGATCATCAACGGGAGCGAGATATTCTCCATCGCTGCAATTGCAGCCTTAATGTTGAGCACATCGGTACAGGTTTCCAAAAGGATGGCATCCACTCCACCCTCAGCCAGGGCTTCTATCTGCTCACGATAGATATCTTTCAGCTGATTGAAGGCCAAATCGCGGAAACTCGGCAAGGCGATATCTGGGGAGAGCGAGAGCATCTTGGCTGTGGGTCCCACATCGCCTAGAACAAAACGCGGCCGCCCGGATTCACGCACATATTCATCCGCCACTTCACGTGCCAAACGCGCAGCAGCCAGATTAATCTCTCTCACCAAGCCCTCACGATAAACGGCAGCATCCTTCAGGCTCAGACGCTGGGCGTTGAACGTACAGGTGGTGATGATGTCGGCACCGGCTTCCAAATACTGCCGGTGAATATCCCGAATCACCTCCGGGCGGTCGACAGTCAGCAAATCCGGCAAGCCCTTGTATTCAGGCACGCTTTGCTGCACCAGCGAGCCCATGGCTCCGTCCAGAAGCAGCACCCGGCTGGAAAGACATTCCTGCAGCGTCACTTCCACACCTCCCTAGCTATTTGCTCAATGATGCCGGCTGCGTTCATGGTGTAGAAATGGATGCACGGCACGCCTGCTGCCTTCAGACGTTCACATTGGGCTATGCACCAGTCCATACCTACCTTCTTCACATCATCGTCAGTCTGACAGCGAGACAACTGCTCGGCCAAAGCTTCAGGAAAATCAATATGAAAGACGCTCGGCAACAACGTGCAATGGTTAAGCGTACTGAGGGGCTTCAGGCCGGGCACGATTGGCATGGTGATACCGGCATCTCTGCAACGATCTACAAATCGCAAATAGACGTCAGTGTCGAAAAACATCTGAGTCACGGCATAGCCCGCGCCCAAATCCTGCTTCTCTTTCAGGCGCTCAATGTCCTGCTGCAGATTCATAGCTTCTTCATGTTTCTCGGGATATGCAGCCACGCCGTAAGAGAACGGACGGTCGATGCAATAGTCATGGCGGTCCCCGTATTCCAGGATACCGCGGTTAAATTGCTCCACCTGCCCTATCAACTCCGTGGCGTGAGCCAGGCCGCCCGACTTGGGCACGAAGCGCGAATCCTGTTTGGCTTTATCACCGCGAAGCACCAAGAGATCCTTGATCTCCAGGAAAGAATAGTCAATGAGTTCGTTCTCCGTATCCTGCCGGCTGTAACCCGAACAGATGAGGTGAGGCACAACGGGCACATGATAACGCTGCTTGATGGCGGAAGCTATGGCCACGGTGCCCGGACGGAGGCGCTGCTCCACACGTTCGAAACTGCCGTCGCCACGATCTCTGTAAACATAGTCGCTGCGGTGCGTTGTCACCTCAATAAAGAGAGGGCGGAAAGGCATCAGCCGGTCTATCGTACGAAAAACGCTGTCAATCGTTTTACCTCGCATAGGCGGCAAAACTTCAAACGAAAAAGCTGTCTCGCGGGTGTTATTTAAGAGTTCCGTGACACTCATACTGATGCATATCCTGTTGACAATGACTATACCACGGCGCAAAATTACAACATTTATTTGTAAACAGCAAAAGAATCATGCCATTTTCTCCCATTTTGCATACGTTTATGCGCTTAATGAACAAAAAAGAATCCGGAACGTGCCGCTTTAACGGCTATCCCGGATTCTTTTTACTGAAACGGATTTACTGAGGTTTCTTTGTTTAGAGATTGCCTCTTTCCTTGTCCAAGTAGTACTTGTAGGTGCCTACCGTCAACTCGTCGCAGGCAGCCTCATCGCACACCACAATGGCGTGGGGATGCATCTGCAGCATGGAAGCCGTCCACATATGGCTCACGTTGCCGTCCACGATATGCTGAAGCGCACGGGCCTTGTGGTGTCCGTTGCACACGAGCAGCACCTCCCTTGCAGCCATCACCGTGCCGATGCCCACAGTCAGAGCCTGCTTCGGCACCAGATTCATGTCGTTGTTGAAGAAGCGGGAGTTGGCAATGATGGTGTCTGTAGTCAGCGTCTTGACACGGGTCTTGCTGGCAAGGCTGGAACCGGGCTCATTGAAGGCCAGGTGTCCGTCGGGACCAACACCGCCCATGAAGAGATCGATGCCGCCGGCTGCTTCGATAGCCTTCTCGTAGTCCTCACATTCCTTAGTCAGGTCGGGGGCATTACCATCGAGGATATGCACGTTCTCCTTCTTGATGTCGATATGGGAGAAGAAGTTCTTCCACATAAACGAGTGATAGCTCTCGGGATGATCCTCGGGAATCTTCACATACTCGTCCATATTGAACGTGATGACGTTCTTGAAAGACAGCTCTCCGGCCTCGTACTTCTTGATGTCAATGATGCGCTTGGCGACATAATCGGCTGCCCACTTGGACATCCTCTCGTAGTTCGGTTCAATAATAACTCTCATACTTTTAATGTTATTAGAAATTAAAATTATTTAGCTCCAGGGACCTGCTACCAAAAGTATGAAACGGAGGGGTTTCCCTGGAGCATTTTATTTAACAGTTAGGCAATTGCAACCACTTAACGTAGCAGAAGTCTTGGCGATGAGGCAGGTTCTCGTTCTTGGGATACATACGCACAGCCGACTTGTACTGACCGGCCTGCTTGGGAGAATGCTTCACCTCGAAGGTGTAGTTGTTACCTTCCTTCTTCACCATCTTCAGAGGTTCTACAGAGAACACGTAATCCTCTCCTGCCTCATTGGTGGCAACATTGATTTTCTCCAAAGCAACGGCATCGTCGAGACCAGCCTCGTTGATGACATAGCGCAATAGATATTCCTTACCGGTCTCATGCATTCCGCTGGCGGGAGCGGAAGACTCGGAGCTGACCAAATTGATAGCATCCCAACGCTCTGCCACGGTCTCCTTCCACAGAGCGATATCCTTAGCCAGACGGAAATTATTTTTCGTGAGTTCGTGGAAGCGCTTGGCCTGCTTCTCATAGAACTTCGAATAGTAATCATCGAGCTGACGCTTCATCGTGTAATGAGGAGCAATCTTAGCGATGGAGTTCTTAATCACCTGAATCCAGCCCTTAGAGAGACCGTTCTTGTCCTTGGCATAATACAAGGGCAGAATCAGCATCAAGTTGGTCCTGATAGCCCTGATTCTGGTAGGTGCGCTTCTCTGTGAGCGCCCATCCGGCACCTTCACGGTAGCCTTCAAGCCACCAGCCGTCCTTCACGCTGAGATTGACCACGCCGTTCATCTCGGCCTTCTCACCGGAAGTGCCGGAAGCCTCGAGGGGACGGGTCGGAGTATTCATCCAGATGTCGACACCGGAAACAAGGCGACGGGCCAATAGGAAGTCATAGTCCTCAACGAAGATGATTCGGCCCTGGAACTCCGGACGCTGGCTAATTTCGAAGATTTTCTTAATCAAACCCTGACCGGCACCATCGGCGGGGTGAGCCTTACCGGCAAAGAGGAAGATAACGGGGCGCTCGGGGTTGTTGACAATCTTGGAGAGGCGCTCCAAGTCTGTAAACAGCAGATGGGCACGCTTGTAGGTGGCAAAACGACGGCAGAAGCCAATCACCAAAGCATTGGGATCGAAGCGCTGCAGAAGCTTGGTCACGCGCTGGGGATCGCCCTGATTCTTCAGCCAGGTCTCGCTGTACTGCTGTGCCACATACTCAAAGAGTTTCTTCTTCAGCGTCTGACGCACTTCCCAAATTTCTTCATCGGGACATTTGTAGATGCCGTGCCA
>CACZUX010000050.1 GCA_902784475.1 uncultured Bacteroidales bacterium
AACTTTAAACTTTTTTTCGTACCTTTGCACCCGCTAATGAAAAAAGATTAGCATTTTGAGGTTGACTCGCTAGCTCAGTTGGTAGAGCACATCACTTTTAATGATGGGGTCTCGGGTTCGAACCCCGAGCGGGTTACCAAAAAGAAAACAAATAAGCCGTGGCGATTGCCACGGCTTATTCTTATTTTGCGCTACCCCGCCCCGCTTAATTGCGGTGCGTAGCGGAGTAGTTGATACGCAGTGCCCACGACTTACGGAGCACTTCCTTCACGTCGGTGATGTAGCCCATCTGCGTGCGCACGTCAGCCTTGATGGAGATCGTCTGCTCGGCTTGGTTGGTCATGCCCTGACGCTCCTGAGCGACAAAGTCCATCACCTCGCGGGCTTCCGCATAACGGTCGTTCAACTGAATACGCGTGCCGGAACCCATCTGAGCGCGCAGAGCGTCGGTTGGGGGGCCGATGTAGATGAACGATACAGTGCTCTTCTTACCGAGCTTCTCCAACTCCGTACCCTGAGGCGTGGTGAACTTCACCTTAAGCGTGACCTCACGCATGGTGGTCACAATCATGAAGAAGAACAGAATGGTGAAGATCAAGTCAGGCAGAGACGACGTGTTCATCTCCGGCATTTCGCGGCTTGCTTTTTTCTTGAATCCCATAATCAGTTTCCTCCATAGTTTTTAGGTTCAGCCTCAGATATCTTCTGGGGATAGTAGGTACGAACGGCGACCTGCTGCTCGTCTGTCAGGTTGGCATACAGACGTCCAAACTTACGCTTGGACAAGTCGTCGCGCAACTCGTTGTATGCGGCTACCAATTCATTCTGCACCTGGAAATAGACGTCATACGGCGTACCACGGTCAGTCTGTACGGAAATCACGTGCTTCTCGGTGACGGCACTGGCGCCCAGGAGGTCGATCTCCTTACCGAACTTCTCCGGCAGCTTGCTGGAGTTGTTGGGATTGTCGATAAACTCCTTGGCCAGGGGCTTGAGCTGCTCCAAAGCGATGTATTCGCTGATATTGCCCACCTTACACCAGAGCTGACCGGCAGCATTGATACGTACATTCATCACGTTGCGTTCCTTGACATCGATTTGTGCATCCTCCTGGTCCTTGTCGGGCGGCTGGGGCAGACGACGGGCCAAACCCGTGTCGGTGTCCATACTCGTGGTCACCAGGAAGAAGATCAGCAGCATGAAGGAGATGTCGGCTGTTGAACTGGTGTTCAGGCCCGGCATTTTCTTTTTCTTCTTTGCCATGTCTTTCTTTTGGTTTTTGACTTAAACGATGTTTAGTGAACGCTCTCTTACTTCTTCGTGGCAGACTTGGTCAGATAACCACTCATGGTGACGCAGATGGCGCCGATGGCTACCAGTGTGAGGATATACATGCTCCAGATGAACATATCCACAACGGTCACCCAACCGCCGGTGGTCACAGTGCCGTCGGCAGCGCGGAAGTCCTCCTCACCGATGCCGAGCACACCGCCGATGGCGAGGCTGACAATCGTAATCACGCAGGTGAACATGATAATCTTGCCACCGGGAACACCCGTATAGCTGGCAGAGTCCACACCCTTGTTGCTCTGGGCGCTCTTTACAACAGACCAGACCGTCAGGCCGGCTGTCAGCAGCACGCAAGCATACATAAGGAACAGCAACAGGCTAGTGAACATGGGAGCCACGAAATCGCCGACATATTCGTCGTCCCATCCTACGAAGAAGAACAGGAGGAATACGATGGCGCTAACGGCAATGACACCCAGCATCACGTATTTTGATATTAATTGAGTTTTCATGATTCTTTACTTATTCTGTAAGGTTAATCCTTTCTTAGAACAAGTCCGAAGCAAACTTACTTCTGGCACTTGTCGCTCTTAACACACATCACGAGCAGCTCCTGAGCAGCCTCTTCCATGTTACCGGTGAGAGCCTCTACACGAGCCAGGATGAAGTTGTAGAACACCTGCAGAATCAGGGCTACGACAATACCGAAGATGGTGGTAATAAGGGCGACCTTCATACCGCCGGCAACGACGGTCGGGCTGATATCACCTGCCTTCTGAATCTGGTCGAAGGCCATCACCATACCGATCACAGTGCCAAGGAATCCGAGAGAGGGGGCCATGGCGATGAACAGGGTAATCCAAGAGCAGTTCTCCTCGAGGTAAGAGCCCTGAACCTCGGCCTCCATGTTGATGGTACGCTCGATGGTGGCGATGTCGTTCTGGTCCTTAGAGTTGAGGCACTCCAAAGCCTTGCGGCTTACCTGAGCCACGGGACCGCGGGTATTGGCGGCGAGATTGATAGCCTCCTGCACCTTACCGGCAGCAACGAGGTCTGCCAAATCGGCGGTAAACTTGCGGGTATTGATCTGAGCCAGAGAGAGGTAAATCACGCGCTCGATACAGAATGCCAAACCCAGAACCAGGGCGATGGCAACGAGAGACATGAAGTCGGCACCACCCTCAATGAACTTGGTCTTCAGAGCCTTGTGGATACCCTCACTCTCTTCCTCAACGATAGGAGCCTCTTCCTGGGGAGCAGCCTCCTCTACAGCAGCCGTGTCAACAGCGGCGGAATCAACAGCGGCGCTGTCCACTGCCTCTACAGCAGCTTCCTCCTCCTGAGCCATCACATTCTGGGTCATTGCGAAAGAGCACGCAGCAACCAATGCAACAATTGCGAATAACTTTTTCATTGTTAGTAAAATTTTTAGGTTAATTATTGGTTTTTCTTAGTATTTCGCGGTTCTCTTTTCGGACGTCACCGTCCATGTTTTGCGGAGAGAGGGGGATTCGAACCCCCGATACGCTTTTGACGTATACACGCTTTCCAGGCGTGCCTCTTCAGCCACTCGAGCATCTCTCCATGTGCCTCCGCACACATTTGCGACTACAAAAATACCTTTTTTTTCTTAATCAACATCAACTTTTTTCTAAAAAAATGCCGAACTAATGTCGTTTTTTTGTTTTATAGGTCGATTCTGAACGTATTATGCACCAAAAAGGCGCTTTGCATTGTCATCCGTCACCCTTTCGACCTCCCCGGGAGACATATTATATACATCTGCCAATTTGCCGCAAACTGAAGTCAGAAAGCTGCTCTCGTTGCGCTCCCCGCGATGGGGCACGGGAGTCAGATACGGGCAGTCCGTCTCCAGCACCACACGCTCTAGGGGCACTGCCGATCGCAAGACCTCGCCCAACTTGGCGTTTTTGAACGTCACGATGCCGCCGATGCCTACAAAGAAGCCTTCATACGACATCACCCGCCGTGCCGACTCCACACTGCCGGAGAAACAATGGAAAACGCCGCGCAACTCATTGCCATGACAGCTGCGCAACACTTCATGCACTTCATTCTCCGCCTTACGCTGATGTATGACCAAAGGTATGCCGTGGCGGAAGGCCCACTCCGTCTGCCTGCGGAAAGCCTCGATTTGCTCTTTGCGAAACGTGTCGTCCCAATAAAAATCAAGCCCCACCTCACCGACGGCCACCTTGCCCCGAAGCTGCAGCTCCATACGGTCGAGCACCTCCGACCAATCCGATTTAACATCCTCGGGATGGAGTCCCATCATCGGGAAACAGGTCTCGGGATGGCGCTCCGCAAGCGCCATCATACGGGGAATGCTCTCTTCGTTGATGTTGGGCAGATAAAAACGAGTGACGCCCGCACCGAGTGCCCTTTGCAAGGTCTCCTCGCGGTCGTCATCGTATTCCGGCTCGTAGAGATGAGCGTGTGTATCAATCATGATTTACGCTCCATGAGCGACATGGCAAATTCCCAAAGTGGCTGCTTCGTCTCCAAAGGCAACTCCAATTGTTCCAGAAGCATACGGGCCTGATGGAAGAACTCGTTGATGCGATGTGTCGTCGCCCATTTTACCCCGATGGCGTCGTAGAGCGCCGTCACGGCGGCAATCTTCTCCCTCCGCTCCTCCGGGGTGACAGGATTAGCCTGTATCCACTGCTCCAACTCGGCTTTTTGTTCCGGATTGGCTACCTGAAGCGCGGTGATGAGCAGGAAAGTCTTCTTGTTTTCCAGGATATCACCGCCGATGCGTTTGCCGAAGGTCGCGAAGTCGCCGTAAACATCCAGCAGATCGTCCTGCAACTGGAAGGCCAGGCCGAGCTTCTCGCCGAAAGCATGAAGAAGCTCCACGTCCTCGTTCCTGGCTCCGGCCTGCAAGGCTCCGAGCGCCAGCGCACAGGCCAACAGAACGCTGGTCTTCAGACGGATCATCTCAATGTATTCCTCCTCCGTGACGTCCAGGCACTTCTCGAAGTCCATATCCATCTGCTGCCCCTCGTCTATCTCAAGGGCTGTCTCCGTGAAGAGCGACATCACCTGAGGAAGCACTTCGGCGGGACACTCCTGCATCATCTGAAACGCCAGCACCAGCATGGAGTCGCCCGAAAGGATGGCGGTGTTGTCATCCCATTTCTTATGCACGCAGGGCTTGCCTCTTCGCGTGTCGGCCTTGTCCATCAGGTCGTCGTGGAGCAGGGTGAAATTGTGGTATATTTCCAAGCCCAAAGCCGCCGGCATACAAGCGTCAATATCCTTTTTATACAGACTGTATGCCATCAGCATCAAGACCGGACGGATACGCTTTCCGCCCAACGACAAGACGTAACGGATGGGGTCGTACAAACCGGTGGGCTCCCGGTCAAAAGAAAGGTGAACCAGAGCCTGGTTCACCTTATCTAATATTTCATTACTTGTTAACATGCTCTGCTTAACCGAGTCGGAACATTACGGGCAGATTGAAGCGCGAACGCACCGTCTTGTTACCCTGACGGGCGGGCTTCCACTTCGGCATGGCGTTCACTACGCGCAAAGCCTCGTCGGAGAGGTGCTGGTCGGGCGAACGCATCACCTTAGCATCCACAATTGAGCCGTCTCTGTTCACCACGAAGCTGACGATGACACGGCCCTGAACGCCCTGCTCCTGACAGATGCTGGGATACTTGATATGGTCGCGCAACCACTTCATACAAGCCTCGTCACCGCCGGGGAACTGGGCATTTTCCTCTACCACATCAAAGATGCGGTCGTCGTCCACAGCCTCCACGATGGGGCCGACAGGGCCGGAAGCTACTGCGGAAGGACTGCCGGTGCCCACTACGGTGGTAATGGCCTGGTTCACTTCCTCACTGGTCTCCACTTCCTCGTCGGGCAACTCCGTCTCGTTGTCCACAATGTTGATGATTTCTGCCACCTTGGGCGCTGCTGCTGGAGGAGGAGCCATGACTTCCTGCTGCTGGGTGATGGGGATCATGTCCTCTTCGAAGGCCATCTCGTAAATCTTTTCTTCCTCAATCACCTTCTCCGGATCGCGCTGTGTGTACTCAAAGGCGCAGAACATAAGAGCAAGGGTCAACACATAACCGATAAGAATACCGGTGGATTTTTGACCCCTCAAGTTAAGGTTTTCATTAATCTGAACTGCTTCCATGATATTTTTTTTTCGTTTTTTTTCAAACCACGAGGGCAAATATAGAACTTTTTTCTGATTCATTGACCTCGTTAGTGATATTTTTTTTCATCTTAAAGCAATTTTTCGTCCCAAAGAGGGGTTATTGGAATAAAATAGAGTACCTTTGAAGCCGAAATACCACTCCGATGAGCCACAGACACCTGCTTTTGACGATCCTCACGCTTTCATTCCCCTTTTTCACGGCCCGTGCACAGGAGAGCAGTAGCGTGTTTAATTTCCTCAGTCTGTCTTCATCGGCACACACCACAGCGCTCGGCGGACAGAACATCTCCACCGTCGAAGACGACGCCTCCATGATCTTCACCAACCCCACCGCGCTTTCCAACACCACATCGCACACGGTCAACCTTAACTACATGAATTACATGCGCGGCACCCACACGGGCAGCGCCGCCTATGTTCAGGCGCATCGTACGCGCGGCAGTTGGGGCGCAGGAGCGCAATTTGTCGCCTACGGCAGCATGAAGGAGACCGACCAGTGGGGACAGGTATTGGGCACCATGTCGGCGCTCGATCTCAACCTGACTGGCGGATACAGCTACGCCCTGGCAGAGCGCTGGGTGGGCGGCGTCATGGGCAAATTCCTCTACTCCAAATACGGCAGCTTCACCTCCGTGGCCCTCTGTGTGGACCTCGCCGCCAACTACTACGACGAGGATCATGACTTCTCCGTCTCCGCCGCCGTCACCAATCTCGGCGCACAGGTGAAAGCTTTCGGCAACGATCACGAGCGCCTGCCCATCAGCCTCAAGCTCGGATTCTCCAAGGGACTGGGACATCTGCCCGCTCGCATCACGGTGACCATGTACGACATCAACCATTGGGCCCGCGACTACTATTTCAACTCGGGCGGCGAAGACGTCGGAGGATTCACCATCTTCATCAACCACTTCGCCCTGGGTCTCGATGTTTTCCCCACGCGCTACATCTGGCTCGCCCTGGGTTACAACTTCCGCCGGGGCTACGAGATGAAAGCAGGCGGATCGTCTCACGCTGCCGGTCTGTCGCTTGGCGCCGGCTTGGACATCAAGCGCTTCAAAGTGGGCGTGACGTGGGCCAAGCAACACGTCAGCACCAACTCCATCTGCGTGTCGCTGGCCTACAACTTTAACAAACCCTGACCAATACTTTGATACAATATGAAAAGAATCACAATCGCCCTTGACGGACACGCTTCCTGCGGCAAAAGCACCATGGCCAAGCAGCTGGCCAAGGAGATCAACTACGTGTATATCGACACCGGCGCCATGTATCGCGCCGTGACCCTCTATGCCATGCGCCAGGGATACATCAAAGCCGACGGCAGCATCGACGAGGCCACCCTCGAAGCCGACATCAGCAACATCATCATCATGTTTGTCTACAACACGGAGAAGGGACGTCTCGAAACCTATCTCAACGGAGAATCCGTGGAAGACGAAATCCGCACGATGGAAGTTTCGGCCCACGTCAGCCCTATTGCCACGCTCGGCTTTGTACGTTCTGCCATGGTGGACCTGCAGCGACTGATGGGCGAAGCCAAAGGCGTCATCCTCGACGGTCGCGACATCGGCACGGTGGTGTTCCCCAACGCCGAGCTCAAGGTCTTCGTCACGGCCGAACCCGAGGTGCGTGCACAGCGTCGCTACGACGAGCTGACCGGCAAAGGCCTTCAGGTGGATTATGACGAAGTGCTGAAGAACGTGCGCGAGCGCGACCATATTGACTCCACGCGCGCCATCAGCCCCCTGCGCAAAGCCGACGACGCCGTCGTGCTGGACAACAGTCACATGACCCGCGAAGAGCAGATGGCCTGGCTCAGAGGCGCCTTTGCCGTAGCTTCACGCGACTGAACCCTTTTGCTCCGCTCCCACTCCCATGACCATTGAAATCGACGAAGGCAGCGGCTTCTGTCACGGTGTGACCCGGGCCATCAACAAGGCCGAGGAAGAACTGCGTCGGGGCGAACCCCTCTATTGCCTTGGCGACATTGTCCACAACGGCAAGGAGTGCCGCCGTCTGGAGCAGATGGGCTTGCACACCATCGGACACGATGAATTCGACCGTTTGCACCGCGCGAAGGTGCTCCTGAGGGCTCACGGCGAACCGCCCTCCACCTACCAAACGGCTCAGGAGAACGGCATCACGCTCATCGATGCCACCTGCCCTGTGGTGCTCCATCTGCAGCAGCGCATTCGGGCCGAATATGAGTCCGACGAAAAAGGCCGGAAACAGATTGTTATCTTCGGCAAGCCGGGACACGCCGAGGTTCTGGGACTTGTGGGACAAACTGCGGGCAACGCTATCGTCATCGAAAACATAGAAGACGCTTCCCATCTGGATTTCTCGCGCGACATTTCTCTTTACAGCCAGACCACAAAACCGTTGGCACAGTTCCTGCAGATTGCGGAGTATATCAAGGAGCACATCGCTCCCGAAGCCACCTTCACCTTTGCCGACACAGTCTGTCGTCAGGTGGCCAATCGCATGCCGCACATCCAGCAGTTTGCCGCCCGACACGACGTCATTCTGTTTGTGTCCGGACGCAAATCAAGCAACGGGCGCGTACTGTTTTCTGAATGTAGGCGCATTAATCCCGCCAGCTACATGGTGGACAGCCCCGAGGAAATCGACCTCCGGTGGTTTGAGGGTAAAAAAAGTGTCGGCATCTGCGGCGCCACCTCCACACCGAAATGGCTGATGGAGCAGTGTGCAGAACGCATCAAGATGGCCAATCTCTGAACCGCCCTACTGCGACGACCAGTTCCACATTTCGTAGAAAAACACCCCTACAAGACAGAGTGGAGCCACATATCGCATCAGCAGGCAGATGACCGTCATGGCCCAAACGGCAGAGCGCGAAGGACGTTCGCCACATAGCTCCCTCTCTACAAACTGACGCTTCATCACCCAAGCGGCGAAGACGCTGAAACACAAACCACCGATGGGCATCATAAACTTGGCCGTAACGAAGTCGAACAAGTCGAAAAAACCCATGCCGAACAGCGTGATATTGCGCCACGGACCGAAAGAAAGGGAGCAGGCCGCGGCACACACCATAGCACAAAGCGCCACAACAACGGCCGCCTGCGGACGTGTGAGGCGGCTTTTCTCATGCAACAGCGCCGTCACCATTTCGTGCATCGAAATGGCACTGGTCAGCGCCGCCACCAGGAGTAATATGTAGAAGAAAGACGAAAACAGGTAGTTGACCACGGGCGTGGCACCCAAAACGGCATTAAAGACGTGGGGCAAGGTGATGAATACCAGACCGGGGCCGGCATCCACCTGTGCACCGATACTGAACACCACAGGGAAGATGACCATACCACTGGCCACCGCCACCATCGTGTCCAACAGGCAGATAATGAGCGAAGAGCGCATCAGAGCCACATCCTGCTTGAAATACGAGGCATACGTTGCCAAACAACCGATGCCAACGGAAAGCGAGAAAAACGCCTGTCCCATAGCCGAAAGCACCACATCGACCGTCAGACGGGAGAAGTCGGGATTCAGCAGAAAACGAAACCCGGCGGAAGCGCCTGGCAGCGTCATCGAGAACCCGGCCAACATTACAATAATGAGGAAGAGCAAAGGCATCATCCATCTGGACACACGCTCAATGCCCTTTTGTACACCGCTGGCCACTATTGCCGTGTTGGCTGCCATAAAAATCGCGACAAACAGAATCGGATGCCAGGCAGAAGATGAAAAGTCGGAGAAAAAGAGTCCGAAATCCCGATCGGCCAGCAATGCACCCCGAAGACACTCCTCCGTGTAGAACAGCGTCCAGGCTGCCACCACCACATAGAAACTGAATATCAGGAAACCTGCCAACACGCCCATATAACCCACAAGTGGCCAACGCGTTCCGGGCATAAGGTGTTTGAAGCTGTCTGCAGCATTAGCTTTTCCGGCGCGACCGATGACAAACTCCGAACACATCACCGGCAAAGCCAGGATAAGCACAAAAACGAGATACACCAGAATAAACGCGGCACCGCCGTGACGCCCGGCCTCCATTGGGAAACGCCACACGTTGCCCAAACCGACGGCACTGCCGACAGAGGCCAGAATCACTCCTGCCCGGCTGCTGAAATGATGTCGTCTTTCCATTGCTTAAACGGATGTGCTCTCATGTGGCTGTTGTAGAAACGTCGGTCGCCCGTCACCTCCCGACCGATAAACGGAGGGATTACAAACGTCTCATCCTCGCTGTGCAGCTCGATTTCAGCCATTGTCAGCCCTTCGTTGTCATCATAGAATTCGTCCACCTCCCACACATGACCGTCTTCTGCACGCACAAGATAACGCGACTTGGAGATGACGCCCGGCTCGGCAACTGTGAGCAGCGCTTCTGCCTCGGCCACAGATATCTCCTTTTCCCACTCGAAGCGCCCCAGCCCACGCCGGTCGCTAGGTCCCTTAATGGTGAGATAGCCTTTGTCACCGCGAATGCGAACACGCACCGTGCGCCCGTTGCCCGAAGCGATATAACCCTGACGTATCCTGGTCACATCATAGGCAAGGGTTTTGTATTCTCCCCTCACCAGAAACTTGCGCTCAATCTCTAAATAAGCCATTTCAACGGATTATTTCTTACTCCCCGCCGAACTGCATGAGATAGGCTTTAATGAACGCGTCGATTTTGCCGTCCATCACACCGCCGACGTCCGAAGTCTGATATCCGGTGCGATGGTCCTTCACGCGGCGGTCGTCAAAGACATAGCTGCGAATCTGCGACCCCCACTCAATCTTCATCTTGCCGGCTTCCACTTTGGCCTGCTCGGCCATACGGTGCTTGAGTTCCTTGTCGTAGAGCATGGAGCGCAACAGGCGCAGGGCGTTCTCCTTGTTCTTGGGCTGATCGCGCGTTTCGGTGTTTTCGATGAGGATTTCTTCCTCCTCACCGGTATAAGGGTCTTTATACTGATAGCGCAAACGCACACCGCTCTCCACCTTATTGACGTTCTGACCGCCGGCACCGCTACTGCGGAATGTATCCCACGAGATACGGGCCTGCTCGATATTCACCTCGATGCTGTCATCCACAAGCGGCGTAACAAAAACGGAAGCGAAAGACGTCATGCGCTTGCCCTGTGCATTATAGGGCGACACGCGCACCAGACGATGCACACCGGTCTCACTCTTGAGGAAACCGTAAGCCTGGGCGCCCTCTATCTCCAAAGTGCACGACTTGATGCCGGCATCGTCAGCCTCCAGGAGGTTGGCCACACGGCATTTATATTTGTTTTCTTCGGCCCAACGCATATACATACGCATGAGCTGCTGTGCCCAATCCTGAGCCTCCGTGCCGCCGGCACCGGAGTTGATCTTGAGCACGGCATCCATCTGGTCTTCCTCACGGCGAAGCATGTTGCGCAGCTCCAACGCTTCGATGGAGGATATGGCCTTCTGATAGTTTTCATCCACTTCGGCCTCCGTGACCAGTCCCTCTTTAAAGAAATCCACGGCGAGCTCCAGCTCGTCGGCTTGCGCCGATACAGCCTCGAAATCTTTAATCCACTTCTCTATGCCTTTGACCAGCTTCATCTGGGCTTCAGCCTTCTTCTGGTCATCCCAAAAGCCGGGCGCCTGGGTGCGTAACTGCTCTTCCTCGAGTTGAATGCGCTTCTCGGGAATGTTGAGATAACGGTTCAGAGCTTCCACCCTGTCACGCACTTCTTTCTGTTGTTCCTGTGTAATCACTATACCTTAAACTTACCTTGTTATCAATTAGTCTTCGTACATCTTGTCAATGATCTCCTTATAATTCTCATTGAGCACCGGACGCTTCACCTTGAGGGTGTTGGTCAACTCACCCTTTTCCAAAGAGAACGGCTCGGGCAGAAGTGTGATACGCTTCACCTGCTCGTAATGGGCAAACTCCTGCTGCAGGGTGTCCAGACGGGACATGATGAACTTATTGATTTCCGGGTCGGCACACATCTCTGCACGGGACGAGAAGGTGCGGCCGTGCTCCCTGGCAGACTTCATCAGCACATCATATTCGGGGATCACCAGCGCCGACACGAACTTTCGCCGATCGGCAATAATCACGATCTGATCCACAAAGCGATCCACGGAGAGTTTACTCTCCAGAAGCTGCGGTGCAATATATTTGCCGTTGCTCGTTTTGAACAGATCTTTGATGCGATCGGTCAAATAAAGTTCGCCGTCCTTCATGTAGCCGGCGTCACCGGTGTGGAACCATCCGTCCTTGTCGATGCTGCGCTCCGTCACCTCAGCCTTGCGATAGTAGCCCTTGGTGATGGTGTCACCCTTGAGCAGCACCTCGTTGTTTTCGCCGAAAGACACCTGCACGCCTTTCAGCACACGGCCGACACTGCCCAACGAAATCTTTTGATTCCACCGGTCGCAGGAAACCGTTGCCGTGCTTTCGGTCAACCCGTAACCGGCAATCATCATGATGCCGGCAGAGTGAACAAACTCCTCCACCTCCTTGGGAATGGCCGCACCGGCCGTGGGGAAGAAGTTGGCGCGCTCCAAGCCCAAATTCTGAAGAAGCAATGCGATGATGGTACGCTCATAAAACCTGTATTTCAGTTCCAAAGCCAAAGGGGGCTTCTTGCCGTTCATACGGTAGGTGACATTATATTCTTTGCCCACCTTAAGCGCATCGTGAATCAAAAGACGCTGCACGGCGCTGGAGTTGCGGACCTTCTCTTTCACACCGGAGTAAACCTTCTCCCAGAATCTGGGCACGGCACACATACAAGTGGGGTGCACCTCCTTCATGCTGTTGAGTACGTCGGTAGGCTTGAGATTCACGGCCAGCGTCGCACCGTTGACCAGACAGAGATAAGTCCAACCGCGCTCAAACACATGAGTGAACGGCAGGAAGTTCATCACCAAATCCTTATCGCTGAGCGGAAGAGCCCCTTCGTGGCCCTTAAAGGCTGCGTTGTACATCCGATGGGTCAACATCACGCCCTTGGAGAGCCCGGTCGTGCCGCTGGTGTAGAGAATATTGGCCAAATCGTCCTCCTTAAGCCCGGCGGTGCGCTTGTTCACCTCGTTATCGAAAGGCAAGCCATCGCCCAAAGCCAGAAATTCATCGAAGGTGATGCTTGTCCGGTCACGCTCATCCCGCTCGATGTCCTTCGTCATGAGAATCAACTTCTCCACACGGGGATCGAGCTGCTGCACGCGCAAAGCCGTGTCATACTGATACTGCTCACCCACGAAAATGTAACGTATGGAGGCGTCGGAAACCATGTACTTCACCTGCATTTCGCTGGAGGTGGCATAGAACGGGATGGTGACGGCACGAATGCCGTACGCCGCAAAGTCCGTGATGAGGCACTCCGGCATATTCTGGCTGAACACCGCCATGTTTTCCTGCACGTCCACCCCCAACTTCAACATGGCGTTGCTGGCCAGACGAACTCTTCTGGAAAATTCGTTCCAAGAGATATTCTTCCAAACATTCTTCTCGTAATCGCGATACATCATCGCAGTACGTTCGCCATACTTTTTAGCCTGGTCACAAACCGAAATGAACCATATAGAACTGCTCTCCAAGCTTGTCGAAACCCCCAGATACTCGCGTGAAGAAACCGCTGCCGCCGACCTTTTGGAGGTCTGCATGAAAGAACGCGGACTGTCAACACAGCGTTTGGGCAACAATCTGTGGAGCATCTCTCCTGTTACTTCGGGACCCACGGTGCTGCTCAACGCACACATTGACACCGTTCATCCCGTGAGCGCATGGACTCGGGATCCCCACAAAGCCACTCTGGAGGGCGACAAGCTGTACGGGCTGGGCAGCAACGACGACGGAGCGTCGTTGGTAAGCCTCTTGGAGGTCTTCTGCCGTTGTCAAAAAAAATCTTTGCCCTACACGCTTATTCTGCTAATCTCCGCAGAAGAAGAGGTCAGCGGGAAAGGCGGCATTGAGAGCGTTCTGCCCCTGTTGCCACCCATCGATGTCGCCATTGTCGGCGAACCCACAGGGATGCAACCCGCCATCGCAGAAAAAGGGCTGATGGTGCTTGACATCACCGCACACGGAAAAGCCGGACATGCCGCCAGAAACGAAGGCATCAACGCCATCGACCTGGCCATTGAAGACATTGAGACCATTCGCCGCCTGCCGGTCCAATTGAAGAGTTCTCCCCTGCTCGGCCCCGTAAAAATGACGACCACCGTCATTCATGCCGGCACCCAGCACAACGTAATTCCCGACGAATGTACGTTCACCGTGGACGTGCGCTCCAACGAGTTGTATGACAACAAGGCACTCTTCGACATTATTTCCTCTCAAATCAAGAGCGAAGCCAAAGCACGCAGCTTCCGCCTCTCGTCATCCTCTATAGACGAAACGCATCCTCTTGTGCAAAAGCTTCTGAAAATGGGGAAAAAGCCCTTTGGCTCACCCACACTCTCGGATCAGGCGCTCATGCGCTTCCCCTCGCTCAAAATGGGGCCGGGCGAGAGCAGCCGCTCCCATACGGCAGACGAATTCATCAAACTCGCCGAGATAGAAGACGCAATCGCTACCTACCAATCCATACTTCTGGATTGAGCTTTGCCGTCTCCTTGCGCAACTGGAAATGAAGCAACGGATGTCCGTTGTCGTCATTGGCAGGAGTGCCGATAATATCGCGCGTTTTGACCTTCTGACCCTTGGAGACAATCACGGAAGACAGATTACAATACACGGAGATATAGGATCCGTGACGAATCAGCACGTTCTTGGTGCCGCCAAAGGCAAAGACTGCAGTCACAACGCCATCGAACACGCTGCGTGCACGGGCTCCGGCCTGACCGGAATAATTCACACCCTTGTTGTCCAGCGTCACATGGCTCAAACCTTCCACTCTGTATTGTCCGAAATGAGCCGCGATGCGATACGGACCGGTCAAAGGCACCGGCAAACGCCCGCGATTGGCTTCGAAATTGCCCGAGAGCTGACGCTCTTCCGGAGTGAGCCAACTGCTGCTCTTTGACGCAGCAGAAGACGTCTTCCCCGACGCTGCGCCGGAGGTCTTCCCCGCGTTCTTTTGGGCGGCAGCCTTCTGCGCTGCAGCTCTCCTTGCTGCTGCCTCACGCTCAGCCTTCTTGCGAGCCTGTTCGATTTCGTATGCGATGAGATCGTCAATCTTTTTGTTCAAAGCGGCCAGCTCCTTCTTGCGGGCATTCACCTCTGCAGCCAGGTCTTTCTGCTTCTTTTTGAGGTTCTTCACCTCTTTCTGTTTGGTTAGCTGCTCCTGTGTCAACTTCTTGCGCTCGGCCACCAGCTCATTCATCACGCCGTGCATCTGAGTTCGTTTGCTGACCAGCCTGTCTCTCATCAGCGATGTTTCCGCCTGCCTTTCCTGAATTTGCTGACCCAGGGTATACTGATAGTTGGCATACTCTCTGGTGTAACGCAAACGGCGGTACATCTGGGTCACGCTCTTGGCCGACAGCACGAACAGCAACGGGCTCTTCACCTTGGGATAAAGGCGGGTCATCTTCACCGCACGGCGAAATCTTGCTTTTTTTTCCTCAAGCTGGCGCTGAAGCTCCGCCAGACTGTCCTTAATCACCGTAATTTCCGCATTCAACGTCTCCAGCTCTCCCTCCAACGTGTGGATATGCTGCACACGGTCCTCCAGACGAACGCCTAAGTCATGAATACGCTCTTCGCCCCTCTTCACCGCTTTTTGAGTAGACTCCATTTCACGCTGTTTGCTCTTGATGGTCTTCTCCAGCTGAGTCTGCTGAGCCTTGAGCGTTCGCACTTTCTTCGAGTTTTGTGCCCAACCCGGAGTGCTTATTAATAATATAAAAAGGAATAGTATGCGGTACACGCTACATGTTGATTAGAGTCTGTACTAGTTGTTCAAGGGTCACTCTGTCAAAACGGGATTCGTTGAATGGCGTTCTCGTCTGCCAGCCGTCATCGTGGCCCCACTCATCAAACGTGAAGTGGGCTTTCAGCGTTTTTCCGGATATGGGCAGGCTAAGCTGCAGCTCCCGAGGCATACGTCCTTCCTTATCGCCCCAAAACATGCTCTGAACATTCTCAAAGTTTATCTCGCGGCTCAGGAAGCCGTCCACCTCCGCATAGGGCGCCCGGACATACTGTCTGTTCACCCGATCCAGGAAGAGGAAATCGCTCTGTGTCATCTCCATGCTGCCCACCTGTATCGTGATGATCATGGAATAGGTAAACTGCACCTGAACGACATCACCCCTTTTCAAGCGGACATTGGTGTTGAGCGTCGCACGGCGTCCGTCGTAAATCATCGTCGCACGACCCGTTGTTGTGGCCACATCACCGTCTTGCCAAGGCAACGCCGTCACTGCCGAAACCGTGTCCACCGGCACCGCGACATCCTCTCCGTCCTTCACCTTATGGGAACGACAGCCGACAAGCAGCAACAGGGCTGTCATGAAACAAAGCCATTTATTTTGCATAGTACTTCTTTTTTCTCACTTTCTTAGGCAGGAGCGGCGTGCCCGTCTTGTCGTCACGCTTCGCGGCCAAACGCCAAAAGCGAAGCGCCTCTTCTTCCTTGCCCTGCATCCAGGCAATGTCGCCGGCATGCTCAAGCACATTGCTCATGCAATATTTGTTGTCCAACAGGTACTCGTCCGTGCTGTCGGGCGGAACCACCTTGTGCATCACGCGCTCTGCCTCATCATACTGCCGACTGATGAACATAATCCATGCATAAGTGTCCAGATATATCGGATTGTCTGGAGCGGCCTTCAGGGTGCGTCGCGACATCTCCGCCGCCTCGTCCAGGCGCTCTCCTCTGAGCGACAGGTAATACGCGTAGTTGTTCAGATAAGCCACGTTGTCCTTGTTGTAGACCAGCGCTGAGTCAAAAGCCGCAAAGGCCTCGTCGTAGCGTCCTGCCTCGTGGCAGGCGTCTCCTATCAGGCCCCACACCTCGCTGATCAGCGACGGACGGGTGCCTTCGCCTCGCTTTTCCAAACCTTTGCGGAACACCTCGATAGCATTCTCAAAGCGTTTCTGCTGCATCAGCGTAATGCCCAGAAAATAACTGTAGCCGAGGTTCTCCGGATACAGATTGACGCCGCGACGGCAGATTTCTTCCAACTGTCCGTAGTCCTCCCTCTTTCCGTAATATTCCATTAGGTAGCCCATCACGTTTTCGTCGTCGGGCTGCAGCTCCAGAATCTTTTTCAACACCTTGACCACTTCTTCGCCGGGAGCCTCACGCTGCAAAAGCGACACCGCGTCACTGCGCAGCAGGGCCAGCTCGGTTTCAGTCGGCCCCACCCGGCGCGCTTCTTCAAAGAACTGATTGGCCCGCAACGTGTCGCCGTAATACTGATAGAGACGTCCGCACTGGATTAAGGCCATCACGTCATAAGGACGCTCCTTGCACAACTCCTCAAACTGCTGAAAGGCACGAACGCTGTCCTTGCAGTCAATCATGTAGATGGAGAACTTCTCGCCAGCCGTCTCCACGCTTCTGCCCTCACGCTTATCTATGGCATCCAAAATCTCCAGCGCTCTCTCCCAATTGCCAATATTGTTGTAATGTTTGGCCAACTGCATCTTCACCTCCGAACGGCTAGGCCTCAAGGCAGAGAGGCGCTCCAGATACGTCACGGCCTCGTTGTTCATCATCCTGCGCAACATCACTGCCGCAACGTTTTCCTGATAATTGGCGTTCAGGGAATCCATATCCGCAGCCTGCCTCATCATCTCTATACCCAAACTGTCTTCCTTCAGAGCTATCTGCAGACGGCCCAGCTCAAACAAGGCCTCGGGACGTCGTCCGTCCAGGCGCAGACAATGTTCGTAGAGGGCTACTGCTTCATCAAGCTTTCCCGCCAGGCGTTTGCTCGTCGCCTCCTGAAAGCAATAATCATAGCGAATATCAGCCATGAGCGTCAGGGGCAACAACAGCGCAAAGAGAAACAGTCTTTTCATCTTTAACATCTTTTACTTCACACCGCTGTGTCCGAATCCTCCGGCACCGCGTTCCGTCTCGCTCAAGACAGACACTTCCACCAGCTCCGCCTGTTCGTGACGGGCGATGACCATTTGAGCGATACGTTCGCCGTCTTCCACGACAAAGTCCTCCTGCGAGAGGTTGATGAGGATGACGCCCACTTCTCCGCGATAGTCTGCATCCACAGTGCCGGGGGTGTTCAACACCGTGATACCCTTCTTCAGGGCCAGACCGCTGCGCGGCCTCACCTGAGCTTCGTAGCCTTCAGGCAGTGCGATGCGCAATCCGGTCGGAATCAGCCTGCGCTCCAAAGGACGCAACACGACGGGCGCGTCCAGATTGGCACGCAAATCCATTCCCGCACTCAGGGGTGTTGTGTATCGGGGCAACGGGTGGTGACTTTCGTTGATGATTTCTATCTTCATAGGTTAGGGATCTTCATTCCGTTGATTCTTCTGTAAACACCCAAGGCATATACATCGGTCATGCCACTGATATAGTCCAACACTGCCATCAGTTTACCGTACAGGGTGGGTGCATGCGTTTCATACTGAGGGCTCACCCGGTTGAGCAGCAACTTGGAGTATTGACGCTCGGGATGGATGACGGCCTCCACCATCAGATCCATGAGGGTGCTGATGATTTTGTAACCGGCAATCTCGATGTCCACCACATCCTTGCTATGGTAAATCTTGCCGTAGGACACACGTTCGCATGCCTTATAGGCCGCGTTGGGAATGTCACTGATATAATTGATGAGCGAACCTTCAAATTCGCCCGCCAGAATTTCTTCCTCATGCTCCACAAAGACGCGGACGCACTCGTTCTCCAGGCAATTAATCACACATGAGCGCAAATAAACAATCTGCTCGTTCACATCGTCGAGGGAGGACATACGCGAGAGGATGTGCTCCTGCTGCTGCTTCGGGAAATAGGCCAGAAGCAGACTGCGAGTCTCCTCCGTGGTCAGAATTTTGAGCTTGTGGGCATCCTCAATGTCCATGATTTCATAGCAGATGTCATCGGCGGCCTCCACCAGATACACCAGAGGATAACGGGCAAAGCTCAACTCTCCTTCCTCTGCCGGCAGTTGCCTGATGCCCAACTCGCGGGCGATGCGCAAATAACTCTCTTCTTCCGAGCGGAAAAAGCCGAACTTCCCGGCCTTACCCTTATGGCCGCTCGTGTAAGGGTACTTCACGATGGAGGCCAGGGTGCTGTAGGTCATCACGAAACCACCTTCCCGACGGCCCTGAAAATGATGTGTCAGGAGTCGGAACGCGTTGGCATTACCCTCAAAGTGCGTCATGTCATTCCATTGCGCCTCCGTCAGGCGGTCGCCGGTCTTGGGACACACATAATCCTTCAGGCGCAGCCCGGGACCTTCGCTGAAATAGGTGGCAATGGCGTTTTCACCGCTGTGACCA
>CACZUX010000051.1 GCA_902784475.1 uncultured Bacteroidales bacterium
GTACAACCCCGTTGCCGACAACGCCACTGCTGACGGCCGCACGCGCAACCGTCGCACTCAGATCATCATCACGCCGAAGCTCGACCAGTTCATGGAGCTGATCGACCAGGCTCCCGCCGAGTGATCCCGGCGCTTTGTATCCCCCCCTTAAAGGCCCGCCCCGTGCGGGTCTTTTTTTTTGTTTCAAAAGGATTATTTGTGCGAACCAAATCTTGAACTTGTTCGGGTACTTGTTCGGGTACTTGTTCGGGTATAGCAAAATTCGGTTGCACTTGCCATTCTGCAGGCGGATTAGCATGCTTCAGGCAGCGAGAGTGTGCGCCAGGAGTCGGCAGCAGCGGGGGTCGCTGACGGCGCGGCTGTCGTCGCCCAGCATGAAGTGCCAGTTGCTGTCGATACATTGTTTGCGTTCCACTGCTGCGGCGCCGATGGCCATAATATAGGCAATGAGGATGAGGGTTAAAGTTCTTTTCATGCTTTGTCTTCCATCGAATAATGCACAAAAATAGATATTTTTTTCAACATCCGCAGCCATTTCTCCCCTTTTTTTATGCCTATGTTGCCTTTCTGCGGGACAAAATACATGTTATTTTGAAATTTTTCCATACCTTTGCACATAGTGCAAACAAAAAGGGAGCACCATTACAGTCTCAGACAAAAAGAAAAGACACACAATAAGATGAAAAGATTTCTACTGACGACAGCGCTGATCATAGCGGCAGTGACGGGAATCGGAGCTGCAGATTGGACCGACTTTTTCACCGACGTTATGTTGGCAGGCGGCGGCAAGAGCGAACGCAATGTGGACGGATGGAAGTACATCGACCAGGACCTGAACAAGGGCGCCGGCGGCGACTACATCTTCCTGCTCTACAAAAAGGCCACCACGCAAACGCCCACCGACGGGTTCATCACCGACTTCAAAGTCGTTGAGACCGACAATCCTCCCATACGCTTCGCGGAAGGCGGCGTTACGTGGCACTTGTGTCCCTATCTCGGCGGTGAACACTTCAGGAGCGTACAGGGCAATCTCAACAGCAAAGCCGGCGGCGCCAACCTGTATCTGTATTATACACGCACCGACTTTGACGATCACCGCGTGGTGACGAATGTCTACTTCAACGACACACGCGAAGGCAGCGTCAGCGGCATCGACCTCAACAAAGGCGCCGGCGGCAGCGACATCTTCATGCATGTCACCTACTCCAACAAGGGACAGGGGCTCTTCGACACACCGCAGGATGCGTTCTCCTTTAATCCCAACGGCAGAAACTGCATACACTTCAAGCTGTTGACATCAGACTTCGACCCCGTACGCACACTTCACAGTGCCACATACAGTCTGAAAGACGCCAACGGCAAGCTCACCCCGATATTCTACATCGGCGAGAAAAACAGCTCATCGAGCGATGAATATGTCACCGACACGCTGCAAAATCTCATATCGGACGAGTCGGTGCTCTTCCTGACCAACGGTACGAAGTATCCGTCGAAATACCAAATGATCACCAGCAGCAAGACTGAGTGCAATGTCTACCGCGCTGACGGCAAAGGCCGCGCATCGGGCAACGGATATGTCGAGCTGGACTGGTATTATCCCGCCTCTGTCTCCGGCAAGACTTATACCCTGCATGTAGAGGGCACCATGTATTATGGAGGCGGTCATTTGGAGTCGTACAAGCGCGACATCTGCGGCATCACCTTCGACGGCATCAACTTCGAAACCTACGATGCCGTGCCCGGCAGCCAAGACGGCGAACAAGACCTGGTGAAAATCGTCTGTGCCGGAGACCACGTCATCAAGTGGTTGCAAGCCACCTATACCAACAGCGCCGGCAAAGTGACGAAGCTCGACAAAGTCAGCCTGCCCGACAACAGCTATACCGGATTCCTGATGTTGCCCGCTACTGACAGCCACTCTCAGGTCATTGTGACCGCCGGCGTCATCTCTTCCACATGGGACAAAAGCAAACTGGGCGACACCACGAATCCTACCAGCAATGAGGTGATTATTACCGACACGATGAAGAACGTCACCATGATGCACGCTCCCCTGAATCTGAAGTCGGAAATCATCGAAAACGGCAACGTCCTGCTCAGTTGGAATATCAGCGACGTCAAGTACCCGGACATCATTGACACCGACCAGTTCCTTATTCAGCGCTCGCTGACGGGCAACGCCGATGACTTCAGCGACCTGGGCAGCCTCCTGCTGGACATCAATGAAGCCAACTACAGTTACAAGGACTCATCGCTCATCTCCACCCTTACCTCCGACTATATCAATGCCGCGACAGGGACACCCAAGGTGCGCTACCGCGTGTTACGAGCCTCAACGGCACAACTGTGGGGCTTTGCAAAGAACTCCACCATCAAGGAGGTCACGCCTGCCTTCAAGCGTCTCGTCCTGCAACAACCCGTCACGGCCACGGCCGACTGGAGCAAGCGTGACGAAATGAAAGCACTCGTCAAGTGGCAATACCGCCAAGCGGACGACACCCACGACTACGTGTGGGACGAACGGGCCAAGATGACCCTCGAGGTGGAGATGACCAACCGCATGGGCAAGTCTGTCGGCAAGACCGCCACCCAACTCACGGCAGAGCAGATTGCCGCCAAGCAGATGGAGATTGTCCTGTCTCAGTCATGCGTCAGCTACGCCATCCGTCTGATTGTGGACCGCGGCACCTCACCTCTGGAACAGCAGGGAGAGACCACCACGTCCGTGCAATTGCCTGCAGACAAATTCTATTATGAGAACAACGGGCACATCATCAAGAATTCCATCAAGGTCCACCAGTTGCAGAGCTCTGCACTGCTGGAGTGGAACACCGACAACGGCGTCATCGACTATTTCATCGTGCGCCGTCGCGACCGGGCCAAGGACAAGACTGCATGGGAAACCGTCGCCCCCATCGTGACCGACACCCGCTACGAGGACAAGACCACGGCCCCACGCCACGATTACGACTACTGTGTGCTGGCAGCCAACGAATGCTACGGCCTGACCTATCAGTCCACCGACACCGTCGTGGGGCGCTGTAAAGACTCCGGCGTGGTGGATGGCTATGTGCGCTTCGCCGACGGAACGGGCGTCCCCGGCATCTCCGTGAACATCACCTCCTCCGACGGCAGCAGCGTGCAAACCACAGCCGTCACCGACGAGAGCGGCTACTTCCGCAAGGACAACCTGCCGTATTGGGGTGACCAGGCCTCGGGCAGCTACAACGTAGCGCCCAACTTGAACGGCCTCGAGGAGGTGCGTATGATCAGCTTCGGCACGGAGGCCGGTTCGAACAGCGTCTCCAACGTGGTGTTCTACGTGAAGAGCAACGTGCACTTCTCCGGCTACGTACTCTACAACGGCACGAGCATCCCGGTACAGGGCGTCTCGTTCCTCGTCGACGGACGTGAGGTGCACAACTCGGCCGGCAAGGTGACCAGCGACTTCGAGGGCCGGTTCTCGTTCCGCATTCTGCCCGGCCACCACACCATACAGGCAGTCAAGGACGGGCACCGCTTCTACCAGGACGGCTACTACTATGACGGCGGCGACACCTCGACGAAGGAGCACAACATCACCACCGACAAGGCCGGCGTCTATTTCTACGACGACACCCGCGTTAAGCTCATCGGTCGCATCGCCGGCGGTAAGGACCAGGAAGCACAGCCTCTGGACAACTCTCTCGGACGCAACAACCTCGGCGACGACCTGAAGATGGTGTTCACCCTGGAGGGCGACCGCGCCTCGCGACTGGTGTGGGATATCCAGGATAAGCAACTCAAGGAGCGCAACGAGGCATTCGTACACAAGAGCCACGACAGCGACAAGCACCAGACTGCCGTCCACACGACACTCTACCGCATGGAAGTCACGCCGGACAATGCCACCGGCGAATATGAGGTGTGGTTGCCGCCCGTAAAGTGGAAGATAGAACAGATTACTGCCAGGGGCTACCCCACCCTGTTCCAAAACGGACACACGAACGATGTCATCGACCTGACCGACTCGCTGACCATGCACACCGATGTCATCAAGGGCAAGTGGCGCTCCAAGAGCGGCAAGGAACTCACTGAGGTCAAGGTAGAGTACAACGCCATTTACAACCGCATTTACCACACCCCGGTCATCCTTGAATACAAGCAAATCAACTATGACACGTTCGACTATCTGGGTAACCGCTACTACAACTACCACGGAGTGGATGGCACCAACGTACAGTTTGATCTGGTTAAGCCTGTGCGCAAGCCTAACTGGCCTGTCGGCCTCAAGGACTCTCTCACGGCAGACTATACTTTCGGTCACCCCGTATTTAACGTCGAACGTGCGTACCCCATACAGATTACCGCTACGGAGAAATACTACTACAACGGAAGTCGTCATCCTGACTCCATCGATGTGGTGCGACTTTCGGGCGGCAAGGTCACCGTTCAGAACGGTTTCGTCAGCAGCACGCACCACGACACATTGTCTCTTGACAGCCTGGGACAATATGTATACTCTCTGAAAGCTGCGAAGACACCCTATCTGCTCACAGGAGAGCAAGCCCTGCGCACCGTGACGATGACTCTGGAAATGAACGGCACGCGCTATGAGGCAGAACCTCTGCGCGCGCACATCATTAATATCATCGCTCAACCGGGAGCCAAAGATGTATACAGCTTCGGTAAACCCATTCTGGTGGATATCCTGCGCGATCCTCCCGGTGCCACGTCGAAGGCCACCCTGTCCAAGGGCTCGACACTGACCCATTCGTTTACCCTCGGTATGGACATGAAGCGAGGCGTCAAACTCGGGCTTACCCTCGGAGGTACATACAACACCTGGGAAGGTGTGGGCGTTGGTGTATGGACGCAGGGTGAGAACTATTTCCATGTCGACTTTGACATGATTTGGAACAACAAGTCCGACATCGGTTTCAATTATACCATGACCACCACCAGCGAGATCTCAACCAGCGCCGACAAGTATGCCGTAGGAGCCGACGCCGATGTGTACATGGGTATCAACACCAATATCGTGCTGACACCGGCCCTGACCATCGCGGTCATCAACGACAGCATCTACAAGGCCCGCGAAGGTGAGGTGAAAGCCGGTCGCGTCATGGTCATTGCCTCGCGCAAAGACGAGAAGACCAAAAAGACGCTCTATCTGGTGCGCACCGAGACGACGGCCATCAGTCAGGCGTTTGAGTCAACCTTTATCCATTCGCAAGGGTATATCATCGAGCAGCTTCTGCCGGAACTGGATGCACAATGCAAGTCGCTCATGTTCATCGGCACCAAAGAAGCTGCCCAGCGCCAAGCCAATGCCACCGGAAAGGAAGTATATCTCTCGCTGCGCCAACCGGACGACGTGGCCTTCGGCGTCGTCAACACCAAGACGTTCATCACATTGGGCAGTCCCGACTGGGAGATTGTGTACAACGACACCTGCTTTGAGGCCAAAGACGGCATGAACTACGTCATTATCAAGCCCCAAGGCACCACAAACCAGCCGCAGGATAAGGTGGCTGCGTTCTACGAGAGCATGTTCACCTGGGCCGCTATGATTGGCCAAAACGAACGCGAGAAACTGAACGCCACGAAGCTCTACAGGAACTTTGATCTCGACGGTGCTACAGGCATGAGTTACAGTGAGGAGTTCAACAGTCAGATGACGAGTTCCGAGACCAGCATCACCATGTCCACCAGTTGGACCTACGCCGACAAATATGCCAAAGCCCTGCACAGTCTCGACTTCATCTTTAATTTCGGCATCAATTCCTGGAGATGGCTGAATAGCTGGATGTGGAAGCGAGATCCGCAAAGGGACGATAACAATGAGGTCAGGTTCCCGGGATTCAAGTTCGCCTTTACCGTTGACCCCGTAGTCTCCTGCGACTTCACACCTACCTACGGCACACAGGAAAAATACACCCGAAAGGAGAGCTTCAACATCGGCATGGATAAGTACAGCCATCTGAACTTTGATGTTTACTATGCCGAAACGGTCACCCCCATGACCGGCCAGAATTATTTGGGAGATGTATGGACCAACGACCGCTTCGAGAGCTTTAACGATGCCGTGCTCGATGAGATCCACAGCGAATTGAGCACTATCAAGAAGGAGGTCCGCAAGCCTCGCAGTTTCATTTACCGCACCCGTGGCGGTGCCACCCTGCGCACCTGGGAAGGCGAGCGTCTCACACACATTTACAGTCGGGGATCGGTGCTTGACGCGCGCACCAAGAAGATAGAAAACCCCATCATCAAGATAGACAAGCAGAGTGTCAGCGGAGTGCCCAATTCGGAACCGGCACGCTTCAAGCTGCTCATGACCAACGAGAGCGAGCAGCCCAGCGCCATCGGCTATCCCTACTTCAGCCTGACGCTTCGCGACAACACCAACCCCCATGGTGCCCGCATCATGATGGACGGTCTGCCTCTGACCGGTGAGCCGCGTACCGTCTACGTGGAGCCCGGTAAGGTAACAGAAAAGAACATCGAGGTATATGCCGGCGACGGATTCGACTACGACAGCCTCACGGTGCGCCTCTCGTCGCAGGACGACAGAGACACGTATGAGGAGGCCTCCTTCGATGTACACTACCTGCAGAGTGCAGGGAGCGTAAATATCTCGATGCCCGGCGACAAGTGGGTCATGAACACTGATGCCCCTTATGATGCCAAGCGTGGCTGGTATCTGCCCGTCATCATCAACGGCTTTGACAAGACACAGTCCAACTTCGACCACATCGAGTTCCAATATAAGGAATCGGCACGAGGTGACGACTATTGGACCAACCTCTGCTCATTCTATGCCGATTCCACCTACTACCGTGCGGCCAGCGGAACGAAAGAGATGATACCCGCTAACGGCAACATCATCACTCAGTTCTTCGGCGACGGCAAGGTGATGGAGAAGGGCTACGACCTGCGCGCCGTGCTCTTCTGCCGCAACGGCAACAGCTACCTGACGAACCCCTCGAAGGTGCTCAGCGGTGTGAAGGATACGCGGCGTCCGACGCTCTTCGGCACACCCGAACCCAAGGACGGCATCCTGGATGCCGGCGAGGATGTGGTCTTCAGCTTCTCCGAGCCCATCGAATACAACTACCTGCAGGAGACGACCAACTTCGAGGTGAAGGGCGAGACCAACGAGAACGCCCTGGATGAGTCTGTGGCCCTGCAGTTCGACGGTAAAGAAAGCTATGCCGAGAGTGAGGCCCGCCGCAACTTCGGCGACAAGAGCGTCACCGTGGAGGTGATGGTGCGTCCCGACGACACGGGCAAGGCGATGCCCATATTCTCTCACGGCACCGACGGACGCCAACTGCAGCTGTGGCTGACGGAAGACCGGCGCCTGCGCGCCGTGGTGGACGACGTGACGCTGGAGGGCACCACTCAGCTTCGCACCGACGCCTTCCAGCGCGTGGCCCTCGTGCTCGACCGCAACCAGACCGACCTGCGCCTCTTCACCGACAAACTGGAGGCCAGCACCGACGGCGTGGAGTACAACGGCAGCGGACCGTTCATCTTCGGCGCCACCAATCAGGCGGACCCCATCAAACGAAGCCATTTCAGCGGACGCATGCTGCAGGCCCGCGTGTGGTATCGCCCCATGGACCTCACGCTGCTCAACAGCTACGGCAACAAACTGCTGACGGGCTATGAGATGGGTCTGGCCGACTACTATCCCATGAACGAGGGCGACGGACAGTATGCCGCCGACGGAGCGCAAGGCGCCCACCTCAAACTGACCGACACCAGTTGGAGCCTGCCCCGCAGCATGTCGCTCCGGCTCGACTACGACACCAAGCAGGACGACGGCGTGAAGGGTCTGAAGCTGCGCAACGACTTCTTCAGCCGCACGCAGGAGCAGGACTACACGCTGATGTTCTGGTTCAAGACCGACAACAACGGACGCGGCGCGCTCATCAGCAACGGCTCCGGACGCACCACCGACGTGGATTCCCTCAACACCTTCTTCATCGGCTTCGAGGCCGAGACGCTGAAGTATCGCGCCAACGGCGTGGAGCAAACGTTGGGCAACAGCTTCAGCGACAACTCGTGGCACCACTACGCCATGACGATGAACCACACCCGCAACGTGGCCAACATCTATGTGGACTTCCGGCAGAAAGCCTCCTTCTCCGTCGAGAACATTGGAGGCATGGGCGGCGACCACTTCTATCTGGGCAACATGGTGTGGACGCAGAAGGGCGCCGACAACAACGTGCTCCATCAGGAGAACGCCCTCTCGGGCCACATCGACGGACTGACGCTCTTCGCCCAGTCGCTGCCGCTCACGCTGATTGAATACTACGGCAAGAAAGGACTCTCCGGCACGGAGAAGGGCCTCGTCACCTATCTCGACTTCTGCCGTCAGGAGCGCCAGAAGGACGGCACGCTGCTGCTTGTCCCCTATGTGCGCAACAAGGTGGTGAAGTACGATGCCGACGGCAATGTCAGCGAGCGCAACGACAGCGTCTTCACCCTGCCCGTGGACAAGATAGAGTCGTATATCGACAAGACCGACGGAGCGCCCATCCGACCCCATGAGGAACTGCGCAACCTGAACTTCAGCTACGTGGGCTCCAACCACCAGCTGATGCTCAACATCAACGAGCAGGACAGCCGCATCAACAAGCACAACGTTTACGTCACCGTGAGCGACGTGCCCGACAAGAACGGCAACATCATGGCCTCTCCGGCCACCATCTCGTTCTTCGTCGATCGCAATCCGCTGCGCTGGAACCGCCGCACGCTGAGCCTCACCGACATCCCCTACGGTCAGGCCTCGGCCTTCACTGTCAGCGTGGTCAACAACAGCGGCGCCAACCACACCTTCACCATCAGCAATCTGCCCAAGTGGCTCAAGACCAACACCGTCTCCGACGTGATAGGGCCGAGGGAAGAGCGCGAAATCACCTTCACCGTCAGCAAGGACGCCAATGTCGGCACCTACGACGACATCATCTACCTCACCGACGAGGACGGACTCTCCGAGCCCCTCTCGCTCTCCGTCGAGGTTGTGGGCGATGCGCCACAGTGGGAAGCGGATGTGGACAGGGCACAGTTCTCGATGACCGTGGTGGCCAAGGTGCGCATCGGCGACGACATCATTCTCGACGAGCGCGACCTCGTGGGCGTCTTCGACACCAACGGCACCTGTCTGGGTTCGACACACATCGACTACGACACAAGCACCTCCGAGAGCATGGCCTATCTGACCGTCTATGACGACAAGAGCTCCAACGCCTCCCTCACCTTCAAGCTGTGGCATTTCCAGACGGGCAAGATTATGCTGCTCACGCCCTCACAGACCGTCACCTTCAAGCCCAACGGCTCCGCAGGCACCACGAAAGAGCCCATCACGCTGACGGCCGGCGACCGCTACATTCAGGAGATCAACCTCGTCAGGGGTTGGAACTGGGTGTCGTTCAACGTTTACAGCAACGACTTCCGCAAGGGAGAGGACATCTTGGGTCTCTACACATGGCACGAGGGCGACATGTTCATCGACGACGCCAACGACGTGGCCCTGCGCTACGAGAAGGAACAATGGGTAAGCAACCGGGGAGGCAAGGGCATCAAGAGCCTCTACTTCACCCCCTCCCGCGGATACCGCATCAAGTCGAACGAGGCCAAGAAGATGGAGCTGCAAGGCAGCATCCTGCGACAGCCCGGCGACCGCACCATCAGCGTCAAAAGCGGATGGAACAGCATCGGCTACACCCCCATGCTCAACTTGCCCGTGGCCACCGCTCTGGCCGACTACTTCGACCAGGCCGAGGACGGCGACCTGGTGAAGAACCGCACGGAGTTTGCCATGTTCACCGTCAGCACCAACGGCTCGAAAGAGTGGAAGGGCAACCTTAGGTATATGAAGCCCGGCGAGGGCTATATGCTCTACCGCAAGAGTGCGGAGGGCGCGACGTTCCGCTATCCGTTCTACGAACCGGGCACCACCTTCTTCGAGGACGCCGGCACACAGGCTCGAGAAGTGGTTGCTGCAGAGCTTTGTGCCAGCACCATGTCGCTGACGGCGGCCATCGACGGCGTGGAGGCTGAGGAGGGCGACCGCCTGCTGGCGCTCAGCGGCGGCGAGATTGTGGGCGTGGGCCGCGTGGAGGCCGACGCACCCGTCTATATCAGCATCGCAGGCAACACGCGCCGGGCGCTCAGCTTCGCAGTGGAGCACGACGGCGACATCGTGGCCACCAGCGACGAGGCCCTCGTCTTCGCGCCCAACGCCATCAGCGGCACGCCCGACGCCCCCACCGTCATCCGTTTCGTCAGGGAGACGGAGTCGGAGACGCTGACGCTGCCCGGCGACGGATGGTACACCGTGCAGGGCGTCAAACTGCCCGGAGCCCCCAAACGCAGCGGCATCTACATCCACAACGGAAGGAAACTCTATGTGAAATAAAACAAGCTCATCCATACGACTATGAAACCTTCTAAGTCACTACTTATCGCGGCGGCAGCGCTCACCCTCACGTGGGGCTGCTCAGGCGACGACGAGACCGCACCCCAGACAGAGGAGCAGCAAAGCGCTCAGAGTGTCTTCACCGCCACCGCGGAGAAGCCCTCGTGGACGGTGGATTGGAGCGGCGAGGCCGCCGCCCCCCAGTGGCAGGAACCCGCCGCCAACGCCTACGACTGCCGCATGAACCTTTATATCAGGCTCGACAAAGAGTTGGCGGCCTACTCCAGCGACGACGACCTCCTGTCGGTCTTCATGAAAGGGACGTGCCGCGCCGTCAGCGAACGCAATGCCCTGGATCGGGACGGCACCGTGGCCTTCCTGCCCAGCATCAAGGGCAGCAGCGAGGAGACGGGCGAGGCCATCACCCTCAACTACTACTGTGCCCGGCTCCGCCGGATGTTCATCATGGAGGACCTGCCCATCTACGAACCCAACGAAGGCTTTGAGGACGAATTCAACATCGTGCTCGACTTCATCAACGCCAACAGCAAGTACCCCTCTGTGACCTTCGTCACCGTCACCGTGCCCGACAATCCCGCGTATGACCAACTCAAGGACGACGCCGTCTATTTCTTCATCGACGGGGAGTGCCGCGGCGTGTGTCCCGCCAGCGCGACGAGGCAGGGCTTCTACGGCGCGGTCTATAGCTACAAGGACGGCGAACAGGCCGAGGTGCGCTACTACAGCGCCTCCCGCGGGGGCTACTACACCCTGCAGCAGCCCGTGACGCTCAACAACGCTGATCAGAAGATTCATTTTGAATATTAAAAAAACAGAAACACCCCAACATGAAGAAACTCTTTTTGATGCTTTCCGTCTTTGCTCTCGCCGCCTGCGGCGACGACCAGGAGGACCTCACCCCCACCCTGCCGTCCGCCACGGAGTCCCAACAGCAGCCGGCCGGCCCGGAGCCGCAGCGCCTGCTCACCGTCGAGGTGGGTGAAAATCCGATGCAGCCGGAGGGCGGCACTACCAAGACGGACGCCGCCACTACGACAGAGACGCTCAGCAAATTCTCGATGAACTATGAGGACAATAAGTACGATTTTTCGAAGACTGGCGACACCTGGAGCACTGAAAAATGGCCCACTTCCGTCGGCCATGACGAGAAGATCGACTTCTATGCCTACAACTACGGCACGTACATCAGGAACGGCGGTGCCCCCTACGTTTCATTTACTCAGGAGGAAAGCGCATTCTACCAAAAGGATTTGTTGGTGGCCACCCATAAGCAAATCTCATACAACGACAATGCCGGCAAGGTGTCGCTCCTCTTCGACCACGCCTGCGCCGCCGTGCAGTTCTACGTGTATAAGGAAGAGAGTACAACCTATGTTGTGAAGAGCATCGTGCTCCGGAAAGTCAAAAATACCGGCGAGTATCATTACAACAGCAGGAGTTGGTCCGAGGTGAGTGGCGAGGCCTACTACACGCTCACCAACGGTGACATCACACCTTCGTCCACTCCGACACTGCTGCCCTGCGAATGGATGTTCTTCATCCCGCAGGACAAAAGCGCCATCGACATAAATGTGACCTACACCAAAGGCGGCGGAGCGGAAACAACCAAGACGCTCCACCTGACATCCGGCACGTGGGAAGCCGGACATCAGTACACCGTAAACATCAAAATAGGCAACTAAAGAGATGAAAAAGACATACGTAAGACCTGTATCGACAGCCATCAGCATCGCTCCTCGCGAGCATCTTTTGAACGACAGCGATAGACTCTACAGGGTGAAAAAACTCGACGAAGGAGGGACAGAGACCGTGAGCGACACGGGGTGGTAAACACGATCGGGGTCTCTCATCGCGAGGGGCCCCGATGGTTAATGGTATCTCCCTCACCGAAGATATTATCCGACTGTGGGGGGAAAATCAGTACCGTTTGGTGCTCGTCAACTGCATGATTACGTTGGGGAACGCCTGGGACGAGTGGTAAATGAATGAATAAAACCAATGGAATGTCGTACTGGATTTGTTGACACTTCCACTTATGTCAACATGGTCAGTAAACTGTCAACTGTTTTAGGAAAAGACACTTCGTGAAGTAGAGGTCCTTCCTCTTATATAAATGTATTGCGCCTGCAGACTATGATCTGCGGGCGCTTTTCTTTCTATGCTGGAAAAACTGAAAAAGCCACCGGCGCTTTCGCGCCAGCGGCTCATTTTCATTTTTAGTTATTCATTGCGAAGCGTCACCTCCAGCGGCGCCAACATCTCCAAACTGGTGGACGAGATCAACGCCTCCAACAAGTACATCAAGCAGCTCGTCGAGGCCAAGTCCAAGAGCGACTCTCTGAGCCTGGCTCTGACCAACAAGCTCACGCGCTCCCTCTCCCGTGAGGAGCTGAAGGACGTCGACGTGCAGGTGCTCAAGGGTGTCGTTTACATCTCGCTCAACGACAACATGCTCTACAAGAGCGGCAGCTACGAGATCAGCCCGGCCGCTGCCGAGACG
>CACZUX010000052.1 GCA_902784475.1 uncultured Bacteroidales bacterium
ATGGAAGTCTGCATCACCAATTTCGGCGGTCGCGTAGTGTCTATCATGGTTCCCGACAAAGAAGGCAAGATGGTGGACGTTTGCTGCGGATTTGACAAAGTGGAGAACTACTTCCCTTGGAACTATGAGACAGACTTCGGCTGTTCTGTAGGCCGCTACGCCAACAGAATCGACGGTGGCACATTCACACTGCCCGAAGGCGGCGATCCCATTGATTTGGACAAGAACAACAACGGTCACGCCTCCCTCCACGGAGGATTCACCGGATGGCAGTATGTTGTCTACGATGTTGAGGAAGCTACAGAGCAGTCTCTCATTTTGTCGCACGTCTCTCCTGACGGTGACAACAAGTTCCCCGCAGAAGTGAAAGTTACGGTTAAGTTTGAGCTCACGGATGACAACGCACTCGCCATCAATTTTGACGGCGTTGCCGATGCACCCACCGTGCTCAACATGACCAACCACACCTACTTCAATCTGTCCGGTGATCTTAACAATACCATCGACGAGAGCATCCTGTGGGTGAATGCCGACAACTACACTCCCGCCGACGAGTGGTACATCCCCACCGGCGAGATTCGTCCTGTAGAAGGCACCGCCTTTGATTTCCGTCAGCCCAAAGCCATTGGCACTAACTTCGACGACAAGAATCCCGAGCTCGAGGCTGCCGGTGGCGGTTACGACCACAACTGGTGTCTCAACACCAAGGGCAATCAGGACGAGATTTGTGTTACAATGACTGATCCCCGCAGCGGCATACGTTTGGATGTTTATACCAACGAGCCCGGTATCCAGTGCTACACTGCCAACTTCCAGGACGGCACCCGTCCCGGTAAAGGTGGCATTATGTACCAAAAGCATTGTGCAATTTGCTTAGAGAGCCAGAAGTTCCCCGACTCTCCCAACAAATATGCGTTGCCCGGATGGGAGCTCAGCTCTCCCTTCGTGTCTCCAATGAAGCCCTATCACAGCTATCTGAAGTACGCTTTTTCTGTAGAAAAATAAATAATAACACAAACAAGAAAAAACTATGAATTGGTTTTCACAAGATTTCATTTGGCTTGACTGGGTGGTTTTGACCGTAGGTCTCCTCTTGGTTGTAGGAGCCGTATGGCGCTCTATTGTCAAGGACAAGCAGGCGCAAAAGGGAGAAGACTCATCCGCCTACCTTTTCGGCAAGGGCGAGCCCTGGTATGTAATCGGTATGGCTATCTTCGCTGCCAATATCGGTTCCGAGCATCTGGTCGGCCTTGCCGGCACTGGTGCCAAGAGTGGTGTTGGTATGGCACATTGGGAGATGCAGGGATGGATGATCCTCATCCTCGGTTGGCTCTTCGTACCCTTCTATCAGTTGATGATCAACAAAATGGGCAAGATCATCACCATGCCCGACTTCTTGAAGTTCCGCTACACCAAGGCCACGGGAAGCTGGTTGTCAATCATCACCCTGGTTGCTTACGTGCTTACGAAAGTCAGCGTGACGGCTTTGACTGGCGGCGTATTCTTTAAGTATCTGTGGGGTCTCAATTTCTGGGCCGGCGCTATCGGACTGATCTTTATCACCGCTGTGTTTACCGTATTCGGCGGCATGAAGGGTGTGATGACGCTCTCCACCATCCAGACACCTATCCTGATCATTGGCTCGTTCCTGGTATTCTTCCTCGGCCTTTCCGCTCTCGGTGCCGGTGAAGGTATTGCTGCAGGCTGGTCTAACATGATGGAATACTGCGGCCAGCTTAACAACGGCTATGGCACCACGCACATGTTCCATTGGGAAGAAGGAGACAGTATGTATAAGGAATATCCCGGCTTTGTGGTGTTCATCGGCGCCTCTATTATCGGTTTCTGGTATTGGTGCACCGACCAGCACATCGTTCAGCGTGTATTGGGTCAGGTTCCCGGTGAGAGCAACGAAGAGGTGATGAAGCGTGCTCGTCGTGGCACCATCGCTGCCGGTTTCTTCAAGATTCTCCCCTGCTTCATGTTCTTGATTCCCGGTATGATTTGCGCAGCCTTGGCTGCTCGCGGCGACGTTCAGCTGGAAGACACCGACTCCGCATTTGCCATCATGGTGAAGACGGTGTTGCCCGCAGGCATCAAGGGCATTGTGACCATCGGTTTCGTTTGCGCCCTCGTTGCTTCTCTGGCTGCATTCTTCAACAGCTGTGCCACCTTGTTCACCGAGGATTTCTATAAGCCCATGAAACAAGGCATGACTGAAGAGCATTACGTGCTGGTTGGCCGTATTGCCACCGTTGTGGTTGTTATACTCGGCTTCGCCTGGTTGCCCATCATGATGTCTTTGGGTTCTCTCTATGACTACCTGCAGGGCATTCAGTCATTGCTGGCTCCCACCATGGTTGCCGTCTTTGCCCTTGGTATTTTCTCCAAGAAGATTACGCCCAAGGCCGGTGAGTGGACCATGATTGTCGGCTTCGTTATCGGCATGGTTCGTTTGGCCACCAACGTCATCACAGACACCGGCAAGGCTGTCATGGAAGGTGCGTTTTGGGAAAACACAACTTGGTTCTGGCAGACCAACTGGCTGGTGTTTGAGATCTGGCTGTTGATCTTCCTGCTGGCCTTCATGGTTGTGGTTTCCTGCTTCACTCCCGCTCCCACACAGGAGCAGGTGGACGCCATCACCTTCACAAGCGATTTCAAGAAGAGCATTGCCAAGAGTTGGGGTGCATTCGATATCATCGGTTCGCTGATTGTTGTCGGTCTGTGCGCACTCTTCTACTGGTACTTCTGGTAAATATTATCAATATCCCGACGGGGCACCACCCCATCGGGATATTACCACCTTATATTAAATAAACAAACAAAACAACCACCACCACGAAAAAACTTTAGTGCGTCATCCGATGCCCTAACCTGAATTGGAAATCAACTGCTGACTGTACCAGTCGGCATCTGCATATAAAACAAACATAAAATTGTAAAAACAACATAAAAATATCAATCTTATGCTCGAAGAACTTAAACAAAAAGTATTTAAGGCCAACCTTGATCTTGTTAAGCAGGGTTTGGTGATTTTTACCTGGGGCAACGTCAGCGGCATCGATCGCGAAAAGGGTCTTGTTGTCATCAAGCCCAGCGGTGTATCCTATGACGACATGAAAGCCAGCGATATGGTCGTTGTTGACCTTAACACCGGCAAAGTGGTGGAAGGCGATTTGAATCCTTCCAGCGACACCCCCACTCACCTTGTGCTCTACAAGGCATTCCCCAATATTCAGGGCGTCGTTCATACACACTCCACTTATGCTACGGCTTTTGCTCAGGCCGGACAGGACATCCCCAACATCGGCACCACGCATGCGGATTACTTCTACAAAGCCATCCCCTGCACCCGCGATATGACCAAGGAGGAAGTGGAAGGCGAATACGAATTGGAGACCGGCAACGTCATTGTTGACGAGATTCTCAATATTCGTAAGATTAATCCCGATCACACGCCTGCCGTTTTGGTTAAGAACCACGGTCCCTTCTCATGGGGCACCTCTCCCGACAATGCCGTGTACAACGCCAAGGTAATGGAGCAGGTGGCCAAGATGGCCTTCATCTCCTTCTCAGTAAATCCTCTCACCACGATGAACCCGTTGCTGGTTGAGAAGCACTACAACCGCAAGCACGGTCCCAACGCCTACTACGGACAAAAAGGTCAGAAACATTAAACTATTATCATTATTAACCTTATAAAATTATATCAATTATGAAAGCATTTGAGAATCTTGAATTGTGGTGGGTAACCGGCGCTCAGCTCCTTTACGGCGGTGAGACTGTGAAAATCGTTGACGGTCACTCCAAAGAAATGGTAGAAGGACTGAACAAGGGCGGACTCATCCCCATCAAAGTGGTATACAAAGGCACTGCAAACTCCTCCAAGGAAGTGGAGGCCGTGATGAAGGCTGCCAACAACGAAGAGAAGTGTGTAGGTGTGATCACCTGGATGCACACATTCTCTCCCGCCAAGATGTGGATCAAGGGTCTGCAGGATCTCCAGAAGCCCCTGCTCCACTTCCACACTCAGTATAATGCAGAAATTCCCTGGGAGACCATGGATATGGACTTCATGAACCTCAACCAGAGCGCTCACGGCGACATCGAGTTCGGACATATCTGCACCCGCATGCGTGTTCCCCGCAAGGTGGTTTGCGGTTACTGGAAGGACGAGCAGGCTCAGAAGCAGATTGCCGTTTGGGCTCGCGTTGCTGCCGGTGTGGCCGACGCCAAGAACGTACGCTGTCTGATGTTCGGCATGAACATGAACAACGTTGCCGTAACCGACGGCGACCGCGTCGAGTTTGAGCAGCGCCTGGGCTACCATGTAGACTACTACCCCGTTTCTTCTCTGATGGAATACTTCAAGCAGGTTACCGATGCCGAAGTCAATGCTTTGGTTGAGGAGTACAAGAAGGAATACACCATCAAGATTGACGAGAGCGGCGAACAGGTTTATTGGGAGAAGGTGAAGAATGCCGCCAAGGCAGAGATTGCCCTCCGCCGTGTGCTCAAGGACGAAGGTGCAACAGCCTTCACCACCAACTTCGACGACCTCGGCGACGCCGACATCGACGATCCCAACTTCGTAGGTTTCGACCAGATTCCCGGCCTCGCTTCTCAGCGTCTGATGGCAGAGGGTTACGGCTTCGGCGCCGAGGGCGACTGGAAGACGGCCTGTCTCTATCGTTCTCTTTGGGTGATCCAGCAGGGCATGCCCATCGGTTGCTCGTTCCTTGAGGACTACACGCTGAACTTCGCTGGCGACCGCAGTTCTTGCCTCCAGAGCCACATGCTTGAGGTTTGTCCTCTGATTGCCGTTGATAAGCCCAAGCTTGAGGTTCACTTCCTGGGTATCGGCATCCGCAAGCAGCAGACCGCCCGTCTCGTATTTACGTCCAAGGTTGGTCGCGGCATCAAGGCAACTGTTGTTGACCTTGGCAACCGCTTCCGTCTCATCTCTCAGGAGGTTGAGTGCATTGAGCCCAAGCCCATGCCCAACCTGCCCGTTGCTTCGGCTCTTTGGGTTCCCCAGCCCACTTTTGAGATTGGTGCCGGTGCATGGATTCTGGCCGGTGGCACTCACCACAGCGCCTTCTCCTACGACATCACCGAGGAGTACTGGGAGGACTTCGCCGAAATGGTCGGCATCGAATATGTCAAGATTAACAAGGACACGACCATCAGCGAGTTCAAGCACAACCTCCAGATGAACGAGGTGTACTACATGTTGAACAAGGCACTGAAGTAATATGAGCGCAAAAGAAACCATCATTGCAGGTAAAGCCATTCTCGGTATCGAGTTTGGCTCTACCCGCATCAAGGCTGTTCTCGTCGATCAGGAGAACAAGCCCATAGCCCAAGGCTCCCACACATGGGAGAATCAGCTTGTGGACGGTCTGTGGACCTACTCCACCGAAGCCATTTGGTTTGGTCTTCAGGACTGCTACGCCGACCTTCGCAAGAACGTGTTGGCACAGTACGACACCGAGATCGAGATTCTTGCCGGCATCGGCATCTCTGCTATGATGCACGGCTATATGGCTTTCGGCGCCAACGATCAGATCCTCGTGCCCTTCCGCACCTGGCGCAACACCAACACGGGCGAAGCTGCAGCAGAGCTGTCCAAACTGTTCAACTACAACATCCCTCTGCGTTGGAGCATCAGCCACCTCTATCAGTGCATTCTCGACAATGAGGAGCATGTGAAGAACATCAAGTTCCAGACCACTCTGGCCGGCTACATTCACTGGCAGCTCACCGGAAAGAAGGTGCTCGGTGTGGGTGATGCCAGCGGCATGATTCCCGTTGATCCCAAGACCAAGGACTACGACGCCACGATGGTGGAGAAGTTCAACAAGCTCATTTCCACCAAGAACTACGGTTGGACGCTTCTGGACATCTTCCCCAAGGTGCTCTCCGCAGGCGAGAATGCCGGATACCTGACGCCCGAGGGTGCAGGCAAGCTAGACATTTCCGGTCATCTGAAGGCCGGCGTGCCCATGTGTCCTCCCGAAGGTGATGCCGGCACGGGTATGGCTGCCACTAATGCCGTGAAGCAGCGCACCGGCAACGTTTCTGCCGGAACGTCCTCATTCTCAATGATTGTGTTGGAGAAGGAACTCTCCCAGCCCTACGAGATGCTGGATATGGTCACCACTCCCGACGGATCTCTCGTGGCTATGGTGCACTGCAACAACTGCACCTCCGACATCAATGCCTGGGTGAAGATCATGAAGGAATATGCCGAGTTGCTTGGCGTTGAGCAGGACAACAACCAGCTCTACACCCGCCTCTTCCAGCTTGCAGCCAAGGGCGATCCCGACTGCGGCGGTCTGATTTCCTACAACTACATCTCCGGCGAACCCGTCACCGGTTGCATGGACGGTCGTCCTTTGGTGGTACGCTCTGCCAACGACAAGTTTACGCTTGCCAACTTCATGCGTGCGCACCTCTACGGCGCCATCGCCGTGTTGAAGTTCGGCAACGATATTCTCTTCAAGCAGGAGAATGTCAAGGTGGACCGCATCACGGGTCACGGCGGATATTTCACCACACCCATTGTGGGTCAGAAGATGCTGGCCGCAGCCCTCAACTCCCCCATCTCTTGCATGGAAACTGCCGGAGAAGGCGGCGCATGGGGCATTGCTCTGCTCGCTTCCTATATGGTGAACAATCCCAAGGGTCTCAGCCTGGCCGACTGGCTTGACGCCGTAGTCTTCGCCGGCAACACCGGAACCTCTGTGGCTCCCGATCCCGCCGATGTCGAAGGCTTCAACCGCTACATCGAGAACTACAAGGCTTGTCTCCCCGCAGAGCAGAAGGCCGTTGAATGTAAGAAGTAATCACACAAAACAAACAAAAGATGAACGATATCAAAGTTCTTAATCACGCAGCGGATAACATCCGTATCCTCGCTGCTTCTGCCGTAGAGAAAGCCAAGAGCGGCCACCCCGGTGGCGCTATGGGCGGCGCAGACTTCATCAATGTTCTCTACAGTGAATATTTGAAATACGATCCTCAGAATCCCCGTTGGGTGGGCCGCGACCGTTTCTTCCTCGATCCCGGTCACATGGCTCCCATGCTCTACTCGCAGCTTTGCCTCATCGGCAAGTACAGCCTTGAGGAACTGCAGCAGTTGCGTCAATGGGGCTCTCCCACTACGGGCCATCCCGAGTTTGAGATTGAGCGCGGTGTGGAGAACACTTCCGGCCCTCTGGGTCAGGGTCACGTGTTTGCCGTCGGTGCCGCCATTGCCGCCAAGTTCCTGGCTGCTCACACCGGCAATCCCACCTTCTCCAAGGAGACCATCTACGCCTACATCTCCGACGGCGGTGTCCAGGAGGAGATTTCTCAGGGCGCAGCGCGTATCGCCGGCGTTCTGGGTCTGGACAACCTGATCATGTTCTACGACTCCAACGACATCCAGCTCTCCACTGAGACCAAGGACGTTATGAGCGAGGACACTGCTGCCAAGTATCGCGCTCTCGGTTGGGAAGTCATCGAAATTGTCGGCAACGACGCCGCACAGATTCGCAAGGCGCTCGACCAGGCTCAGACGGTGAAGGGCAAGCCCTGCCTGATCATCGGCAAGTGCATCATGGGTAAGGGTGCGCTCAAGGACGACGGCTCCTCCTACGAAGCCAACTGCAAGACCCACGGTGCTCCTCTCGGCGGCGACGCTTACAAGAACACCATCAAGAACCTCGGCGGCGATCCCGAGAATCCTTTCCAGATTTTCGACGACGTTAAGGCTATGTACGCTGCACGCGCAGAGGAACTCAAGAAGATCTGTGCTGCACGCTATGAGGAGGAGAAGGCTTGGGCCGCTCAGAACCCCGACAAGGCCAAGCAGCAGGACGAGTGGTTTGCCGGCAAGGCTCCCAAGATCGACTGGTCGAAGTGTGTGCAGAAGGACAACGACGCTACGCGTAACGCCTCTGCCGCCTGTCTCAACGTATTGGCCCAGCAGGTGCCCAACATGATTTGCGCCAGCGCCGACCTCTCCAACTCCGACAAGACTGACGGCTTCCTGAAGGCCACTCACGCTTTCACCAAGGGCGACTTCTCCGGCGCCTTCTTCCAGGCCGGTGTTGCTGAGCTGACTATGGCATGCTGCTGTATCGGTATGTGTCTGCACGGCGGTGTGATTCCCGCTTGCGGCACCTTCTTCGTATTCTCCGACTACATGAAGCCCGCCGTCCGCATGGCCGCACTCATGAAGCTCCCCGTGAAGTTTGTTTGGACCCACGACGCATTCCGTGTCGGCGAAGACGGCCCCACTCACGAGCCCGTTGAGCAGGAGGCACAGATTCGTCTCATGGAGAAGCTCAAGACCCACGACGGCAAGAACTCCTGCCTCGTGCTGCGTCCCGCCGACGCCAAGGAGACTACGGTCGCTTGGGCTATGGCTATGGAGAACACCGACAGCCCCACTGCCCTCATCCTCTCCCGCCAGAACATCACCAATCTGCCTGCAGGTAACGACTACGAGGGCGCTCGCAAGGGCGGCTACATTGTGGCCGGCAGCGACGAGAATCCCGATGTCGTTATGGTGGCTACGGGTTCCGAGGTCAGCACTCTGGTGGCCGGTGCAGAACTGCTTCGCAAGGACGGCGTGAAGGTGCGCATCGTGAGCGTTCCCTCCGAGGGCCTCTTCCGCACGCAGTCCAAGGACTACCAGCAGAAGGTGATTCCCGCAGGTGCCAAAGTGTTCGGCATGACCGCCGGTCTGCCCGTCAACCTGCAGGGCTTCCTCATCGGCGCCGCTCCCGAGAGCAAGGTATGGGGTCTGGAGACCTTCGGCTTCTCCGCTCCCTACAAGGTGCTCGACGAGAAGCTCGGCTACACCGCTGAGAATGTTTACAACCAGGTTAAAAGCATGCTTTAATGACTGCCATCGGTTTAGCTTCTGACCACGCCGCTTTTCCTCTGAAGCAGTTCGTCAAGAAATATCTTGAGGAGAAGGGCATCGAATACAAGGACTACGGCACCTACACCGAAGATAGCTGCAACTATGCCACCTACGGCCACAAGCTGGCTGAGGGCATCGAGCAGCACGAGGTGGAGAGAGGCATTGCCATGTGCGGTTCGGGAGAAGGCATCTCCATGACGCTCAACAAGCACCAGAGCATTCGTGCCGGACTGGTGTGGCGTCCTGAGATTGCCCACCTCATCCGCGAGCACAACAACGCCAATGTCATTGTGTTCCCCGGTCGGTTTATTGATGAAGCCACCTGTCGTGCCTGCCTCGACGAGTTCTTCAACACCGAGTTTGCCGGCGGCCGTCATTTGGATCGCATCCAAGCCATTCCCGTGCAATAGGTTCAATGACTTGAAAATAAGAGAAAAAAGGGCTGTGAGAAGTTCACAGCCCTTTTTTATAACTGCATGAAACAAATTATCACACTTCTGCTCTTCCTCCTCTCCGTCAGTCTCACGGCCCGCAGCCAGGAGCAGCCGCTCTCCTGGGGGGAATTTGTGGAGAATATGTATGAAGAGGTCAAGGACGACGAGGACAATCTGGACGACATCCAGCAACGCCTCATTGATTTGGAGGAGCTCCACCGCCATCCCTTCAACTTCAACACCGCCACTTCGGGGCAACTCTCCGCCCTGCCCTTTCTCGACAACAACGAGATAGACCAGATCCTGCTCTATCTGTCGAAACACCGCCGCATCGACTCCTGGGGCGAACTGCTGCTTATCAAGGGGCTTCGCTTTGAGAGCATACGCTCCCTGCCGCTCTTCTGCACCATCGGGGAAGAGAGCACCGAAGGAAAGACTCCTTCGAGAAAACCGACCCACAGCTTCGACACCCGCCTCGACATTCCGCTCTACACGCGCAAGGGATTTATGTGGGACGACAAACTCAAAACCACACCCTATGTCGGCGACAAACTCGCTCATCGCATGCATTACAAACTGCAAACTCAACGCGCTGAGATTTCGCTGTACGCCAGCAAGAGTACGGGCGAACGCTTCTACGACAACTACGGAGGCTATGTAGCGCTTAAAAATATAGGTTTTTTGGACCAAATCCTCATCGGAGACTACCGTATAGGCTTCGGCGAAGGGCTGGTCATCGGACGCGGAAGTCCCGGAAAATCAAACACTAACGCGCGCACACCTCAGGGCATACGCGCCCAGCAGGGCTTCTCCGAAACCTATCGTTTGCGCGGCATAGTTTTTGGTTTGAATTTTGGCGCATTTGAGGCGCAGGCCTTCGCTTCCGCACGCGGACTCGACGGCACGATGACGCGCGACTCCTCCGGCATACAGACACTCATCACCAACGGATACCACCGCACGCAGAGCGAACTCGACAGGAAGAACACTTTATGGGAATTGCTCGCCGGAGGTCATGTTCAATGGAACAAACAGGTTGAGCATCACCGCTTCTTCATCGGCACATCCGGCCTGTGGCGCCACACCACGCGACCGCTCATCCCCCGCCCCGAGCGCACGAGAGCCACCGTCTACAGGGACATTTATCCCCAGGGACAGGACTGGGGCACCGTCGGTGTGAACTACGGCTGGTCGGCTTATCGATGGAGCGCCGCCGGTGAGACCGCCACCTCTTTCGGCGGCTGGGGCACTGTGGAGCGTATCAGTTACAAGGCCTCCGAGCGCTTTGAGGCCGGCGCCGTCTTCCGCTACTACAGCGACCGTTTCCAGTCGGCCCACGCCACATCGTTGAGCGAGAACTCACGCCGGCAAAACGAAACCGGCGTGCTGCTGCGTCTGGCTGCGCGCCCATGGGATATGATTCTGCTGGAGAGCTACGTCGATTTCTTCTACTTCCACTGGCCCCGCTTCGGCATGAGCAGCAGCGACAGCGGTCAGGACATCATGGGACAAATCTCCGTCACTCCCGGCCGCCGCCACCACACGGCGCTGCGCTACAATCTCAAGCGCAAGAGCGTGCGCGATCAGATGAACACAAGCCATCGCCTCAAACTGCAGTATGCCTTCACGCCTCACGAGCGTCTGCGCTGGCAGTGCAGCGCACTCCTGCGCTACTACACGATTGACGACAAACTGCAAACACACCATCTGGGTTGGGGCCTCGTGCAGAATCTGCGCCTGAGGCTGCTCCGTCAACGCCTTCAGGGCGTCTTCTCTGCAGGGTATTTCGACTCTCCCGCCTACCTCTGCAGCATTTATCTCTACGAGCCCACTCTGTGGAACTCGACCGACTATACTGCTTATTACGGACAGGGAATTCGCAGCGCTCTGACGCTGCGCTGGAGCGACAGCCTCTCTAAGAGCAACAGAAAGAAAATCTGGATGTTGGAGCTGAAATACGGCGTAACGTACTACTTCGACCGCGACATCATCTCAAGCGCCCTGCAGCAGATCTTCTCTCCCTTGAAGCAGGACATCAGCCTCCAGCTACGCTTCGACATTTGAGCCGATGCCGACAAAGTCTTTGAGCGCCTGAGAGAGACGCTGCACGGGCAGACCCATCACGTTGTAGTACGAACCCTGAATGCCCGTCACGCCGACATAGCCTATCCACTCCTGTATGCCGTAGGCGCCGGCTTTGTCCATCGGTTTGTAGGTCGCGACGTAGTAGTTGATCTGCTCCCGGCTGAGGGTGGTGAATGTGACTTCGGTCACAGCGTTGAAGCTGAAGTAGTCGTCGGCACCTCCCCGCTCCGTGCGGCGAACGCGCAGCGTGACGCCGGTGATGACGTGATGCGTGCGGCCGGAGAGGCTGCGCAGAATCTGCTTCGCCTCCTCGGGCGAGGCGGGCTTGCCGAGTATCCTTCCTCCGACAGCCACTACGGTGTCGGCCGTGATGAGCACTTCGCCGTCGGCTATGTCGTAGGCCTCGGCCTTGCGACGCGAGATCCATACGGGCACCTCTTCGGCGGGAATATCCTCGGGATACGACTCATCGATGCCGTCCTTCACGCGCACCTCAAAGGGCAGGTCCAAGCCCGCAAGCAACTGCTTGCGACGCGGGCTATTGGAGGCCAGAATTAATTTCATTTTCCGCTTATTTACTGTCTTCCAGACCGCTCCACCATATCCTTCACCTTGCGGTTGAAGTCGTCCGCTTTCTGCAGTTGCTCTATGGTGAGATGCATGCGGTAGCGCCAGTAGTGACGTGCAACGGCGGGGATATTGATGCGCTCGCCGTTAGGGTCTGCGAGACGCAGCGTCTCATCCATCGCCAACCAATCCTGCAGCGAAATCAGACAAAGCATTGAGGGACAGAACAGATGACGCGAGACGATTTCCTCCGCCAGCCATCCTTCCATCGTTTTCGGAGCGTGTCCGTCTTTATGCAGCGCTTCGTTCCAGTAGGCCTGACTCCTTTCGGGGTCTTCTTCCCACCACTGTCTGAGCGTCGGCATGTCGTGCGTGAAGATGGTAGCTACGGAGCGATAGGGATTCTCTTCCAAACGTCCGAAGCGCACGCCGATCGCCTTGGGCATCGCCTGTATCTCGAGCGAGAGCATGCGCAGACGGTCCATCACAGGACCAACACATTCGGGCACCATACCCAGGTCCTCGGCGCACACCAGCATCTGTGTGGCTTCCAAGAGCGCAGGCAGCTTTTTCATGGCCTCCGCTCCCCAGAAGTCATTATGTCTATGGTAGAAGTATTGCTCATGCAGCCGGTCGAAGGCCTGCCGCTCCTGCGGCGGCAACTGCTGATAGTTGGGATCGTCCTTCACCGAGATGCGGGGATGATAGAGCCCCTTGCGGCGATAGTCCTCCACAAAGAGCTGCGGATGGAAGGCCATGCCGTAGCTCTCGATTTCCTCCACCGTCATGGGCAGCGCCGGCACGAATTGTCCCAGCAGCGCCGTCGGACAGTTGACGGGCACCTGCCAGATGCCTGATCCACCAACGATAGCCCGTCTGGTGCATAGCCTCCCAGTTGTAGGTGGGGAAGCCCCAGTTCTGACCGTCTTTGGAGAAGTCGTCGGGCGGTGCGCCGGCCGAACCCTCGAGGTTGAACAGCTCGGGCTGCGACCAGGCCTCCACGCTCGTGCGGGAGATGCCGATGGGGATGTCGCCTTTGAGGATGACGCCGTGACGCCGGGCGTAGCGCGAAGCCTGCGAGAGTTGCTGATCCAGGAGATACTGCACCCAGATGTAGTAGTTCACCTCTTTCTTATTGGTCTCGAAGTAGCGGTAGACCTTCTTCTCCTCATACTCGGCGAGCTCTTTCCAGTCGCGGTAGCACGAAGTGCCGTCGGCGTCTCTTCTGTGGCAGAACACGGCGTAAGGGATGAGCCAGTCTTCGTTGGCTTTGAAGAAGTTCTGATAGGCAGCGCTCAGCATCACCACTTCGCCTTCCTGCTCGTAGAGTCGGCGGAGGTATTCGCTCTTGAGGCGCTCCACGCCTTCGTAGTCCTCTTGGGGCAGATTGTTGAGGCGCACGCGTTCGCGCTCGTAGCGCGTCATGTATTCTCCGTCGAGCACGGCGGGCAGTTGCGAGAGATCCACATACTGCGGGTGCAGGGCGAAGATGGAGATGGCGTTGTAGGGATAGCAGTCCTGCCAGGTGTGGCTCTGCTGCGTGTCGTTGACGGGCAACACCTGTATGCAGCGCAGCCCGGCCTTTGCGGCCCAGTCCACCATGCGTTTGAGGTCGCCGAAGTCGCCCACGCCCTGACTCTTTTCGCTGCGCAGCGAGAAGACGGGAATCACCACGCCGGCGGCCTTCCAGTGCTCCTCGCGGACGCGTATGCGGCGGTCCCACACCACGAGGATGTCGCCTGTCTTTTCACGGATGTCGTAACTTCTGTTTTCGCCTTCTTCCCACGAGATCACCTCGCCGCTCTTCTCGTCCACGATGACGTATTTGTATTCGAAGTGCGAGGCCAGATATTCTGCATTGAGGCTGATGATCCATTCGTGCGCACCCGCCCGGCTCATGGCCAGAGGCCTCTCGGGCATCCAGGCGCCCAGTGAGGGCAGACTGCCCAGCAGGCCCAGACTCTGGTGCTCCTTGAGCTGCGGCGCCTGCACGCGGAAGACAATCGTGCGGGGGAAGTACACGAGCTCGGCTTTCTGCGCCTGCGTGTGTGTGATACAATTGAGGTAGGCCGACGAGTAGAGGTGCTGCAGAGAAGGGATGTCCTTCCAGTAGTCGCTCAGAACGAAGTTGCGGTCGGCTGCCGGGAAGTCGCGCGGCACGCCGTCCCACTCCTGCCTGAAGACCAGATCGCCTTCATAGACGGCGTAGCGGTAGGTGAAACGATCGATATCCTTTTCGGTGACGAGGGCTTCGCCCGTCCAGTTGAGTCCGTCGTCGGTGTGCAGGGGGTATACGCGACGCACGTCGGCGCCCCGTTTGCGCTTGAGCGTCACCTCCGCACGAAGATCCTGACCCCAATCAGTGCGGTATTCAAGTGAAAAAACAAGTTTCATGCTGTGTGATTAAGACACCATTTGAGTACAAAGTTATAAAAAAAAATTGAAAAACGCCCTTATTTTGAAAAAAATCTCACCGCAAAGCAAAAAATACCCTTTTTCCTTTGCTTTGACTCTTCTTTTTTCCTACCTTTGCACATGAGCCGCGCGGGTTTGATCGGGATTCTCATCAATTAATTTACTGAAACGAGACCAGTTTTGCTTTTCGATGGCGTGCCGCCACTCTCCGGAGCGCAGCGGATTACAAAGAGAGCAAACCCTCAAATCCTATCTAGTCGGAGTTTCATCACATCATCCGCGCGGCTCTTTTCAATTTTTCTTTTGCGAATAACGTTTGATGAGGTTGTAGGCCTGATAGAGCCCCAGCTCTCCGGCCTTCGACAGATCGGCCAGCCCTTCCTCTATGCGGTCCTGCAGCAGATAGATGATGCCCCTGTTGTAGTACGACTCGCGATGGCGGTCGTCCATCTTGAGGGCTTCGGTGTAGGAGTCGATGGCGGTGACGTAGTCGCCCAGGATGTAGTAGTGCTCACCCTGATCAAAGAGCATGTCGGCCTCCGTCGGCGTATCGGTCTTGGGGCGTTTCACCAGCGTGAGCTCCGTGTGCCGGTTTTGCACCTTGCCGCGCGCCAGGTCGGCGTATTGCGGGGCTTCCTCCTCCGAGATCAGACGGGCGTGATCCTCCAGCTGACGCTGGTCTTTCCTGACGGTATGGCGTGTGGTGTCGCGCTTGAGCTTACCCTGCGAGGCATCCATGCGGGCTTTCAGCACTTTGAATTCGTCGCGTTCGGCGCCGGCGATGTCGCCGATCTTGCGCTTGATGGCGGCGCGCTGCATGTATCCGGCCCAGAACTGGGGATATTCCCTGATAACGGCCGAGAGGTCGCGTATGGCGCCCTGATAGTCGCCCACGTTGTCCAGCAGCAGCGAGCGGTTGTAGAGGGCGATGATGTCGGTCGGGTCGAGACGCAAGACGAAGTTGAAGTCCTCCACCGCCTTGTTGTCTTCACCCACCTGGGCGCGCAGCAGACCTCGGTTGTAGTGCGAGGCGTAGCTTAGCGAGTCCAGCTCGATGGCCTGATCGTAGTCGGCCATAGCGCCGCGCAGATTGTTCTGGTTGTAGCGGGCGATGGCGCGTCCGCTGTAGAGGTTGCTCTCGCGGGGGCGCTGCACCAGCGCTTTGGTGAACACCTGCTCGGCCTGAGCGCTGGAGTCGCGGTGGAGCAGTATGGAGGCTTTCAGGCTGAGGGCCACGCCGTTGTATTCGTCCTGCTCCAGCGCTTTGTCGGTCCACTCTTCGGCCTTCACGGTGTCCTCCTTGCACAGACTCACCTGGGCCTTCATCGACATCTGCTGCGGGTCGCGGGGCCAGAGCGTCAGCATCGTGTCGAGCGTGGCATCGGCCTCGTCGTAGCGCTTGGTGTTGAGCAGCGATGCGGCCAGGTTGTACCAGCAGTTGCGGTCCACGCGGTTCTGACGGATGGCCGAGCGGTAGTCCGTGATGGCGTCGTCGAAGCGGTCCTGGTTGCAGCGGCAGAGGGCGCGCAGATAGTAGTAGTCGAACTTGTAGGCGTTGCGCTCGATGGCCTGCGAGCAGTCCATCTCGGCGCCTTTGTAGTCCTCCAGATAGAATTTCGCCAGCCCGCGATAGAAGTAGGGCTCGGGCAGCCAGTTCTTCATCCCGATGACCAGGTTGAAGCGCTGTATGGCCAGCACGTAGTCCTCATAGTAGATGGCGGTCCGCCCCATCTGTATGACGCGGTCCGTGTTGATTTGTGCCCTCAGGGCGGAGGCCATAGTCACAACCAGAAGCACTATGAGCCCGAGGCGCTTCACTTGTGGGGAGCTTTGACTTTGTAGCTGCACGAGAATTTGCCCTTCTGCAGACCCTGCAGCTTGGGCATGAGCAGCTGGCGGCGCAGCCCCTTCACGCGGTCGGTGTAGAGCACGCCGTCCAGATGGTCGAACTCGTGCTGCATCACGCGGGCCAGATAACCCGTCACCCACTCCTCGTGCTCCGCGAAGTTCTCGTCCTGCCAGCTCACGCGGATGCGTGTGGGGCGCGTCACTTTCTCGTGGAGTCCGGGCAGCGAGAGGCAGCCCTCGTCCGAGGTGTCCTTCTCCGTCTCGTCATACTCCTCGATATAGGGGTTGATGTAGACCTGCCTGAAGTCGGTGTATTCGGGGAAGTCGTCGGCCAGAGGTCTCAGGTCGATGACGGCCAGACGCAGCGCCTGCCCCACCTGGGGCGCCGCCAGTCCGATGCCTTCGCTCTTGGCCAGCGTCTCCCACATGTCGGCGATAAGCTGTTCAAGCCCGGGGTGTCCGGGCTCTATTTCTTCGCATTCGCGGCGCAGCACGCCTTGTCCGTAAGTGTAGATTGGAAGTATCATCCCTTGCTTTCCATATAACTTTGTAAGATGATGGTGGCGGCGATGCGGTCGACCAGCGCTTTGTCCCGTCGGGCTTTGCGCGAGATGCCGCTCTCGATCATCGTCTGATGCGCCATCACCGAGGTGTAACGCTCGTCCCACCAGACGACGGGAACTCCGGGGAAGGTCTGCTCCAACTGAGTGACAAAGGTCCGGACGCGAGGAAGATTCTCGCTGTCCAGACCGTTGGTTTGTTTCGGCAGCCCCACCACGAACTGCTCCACGTCTTCCCGCCTGAGGTAGTCTTTGAGCCAGTCCATCAGTCGGGCGGTGTCTACGGTGTCCAGTGCTCCGGCGATGATTTTCAGCGGATCGCTGACGGCCAGTCCGGTGCGCTTCTTGCCGTAGTCGATGGCCAGTATACGTCCCAATTACTTCTGGTAGAGCAGCCAAGCCTCAGCGAAGTCGCTGCGCAGATTCTTCACCACGTCGCGGGTGCGTGCGGCCTCAGCCTTGCTGTCGCTGGTGAAAGCCACCACTCTGTAGAGACCTCTCTCCTGGTTCATCACGATCTGGGGCTGATAGCCCTTGGAGGCGATGAAGTCGCAGGTGCGGTCGGCGTTGGCCTTGATGCTGTAGGCACCAACCACCACGCTGTAGCTCTTCAGGGGGTTGCCGGTCACTACGGTGACGTTCTCCGTGCGTACGGCCACGTTGCTGTAGTCGGTGTTGTCCACGGGCGTCACGCTCACGTTCTGAGTGGTCTGCACGGGCGTCACCTCAGTCACAGCGGGCTGCTCGGTCTGCTGGGCCTTAGCCTTCTCGTAGGCCTTCTTGTAAGCACTCTCGCTGCTCTTACAGCTGGTCATGGCAAACACGGTTGCGAGGGCTGCGCCCATCATCACTTTCTTGTTCATTGCTTTTTTTGCGTTTATTGAGGGTTATTTTTACGTTTTTTTCGCGATTTCACCCGCAAAGGTACGAAAAAAAGCGCATTCTTGTGCATTTTTTTTGCCGATATTAGGATACATTAAGAAAAAAACTATATATTTGCACAAGAATTAAGTGATTTTTAAGCTTTGAAACCAACCTTGTATTAACCTTTAATATTAAAGAACGATGAAAGCACTGAATTTCCTTTTCGCATTTATCACCGGTGCAGCCGTTGGTGCTGCCTGCGGTATTCTGATGGCGCCTGAGAAGGGCTCTGAGACCCGCGAGAAGATTGCCGAGGCTCTCAAGAAGCGCGGCATCCGTCTGGGTCGCAAGGAGATGGACGAATTGGTGAAGGACATCGCCGAGGAGTTGGAACCTGAAGCCGAATAAGGTGGACGAACAGCAAAGTTTTTTCGTGCAGCTCAAGGAGTATTTTGAGTTGCAGAAGCGCAGCATTGCCGTGACGACGGCAGAGGGGCTCTCGAGGCTCCTCTCCGCCGTCATCGTGGCTTTCGTGCTCATCATGCTGGGCAGCATGGTGCTGCTGCTTTTGGCCTTTGCCGTAGCCCATTGCCTGGGCGAGCTCACGGGCAGCCCCTCTCTGGGCTTCCTCATCCTCTTTGCGGTGCTGTTGCTGCTGTTCATCGTGGTGTGGGCCAAGCGCGGCGCCTGGATCAAGCAGCCCGTTAGCGCCATCACCGACGACGTCTTCGGCGTTGCCGGCCTGGACAAGGCTCAGGTGCACGAGGAGGCTGCCAAGAGTCAGCAGCAGCTCAACGAGAGCTTCTCTGCCGCCATCGCTCCCCTGCCGAAGGCCAAGACGCGCATCGAGCAGTTCTCGCAGCTCGTGTCCAAGGGCACGATGATCTTCGAGGGCGTGATGTTCGGCCTGAAGCTGGTGCGCGGCTTCCGCAGCGCGTTCAGGAAGAAGTAGTCGCTGCGCTCTCAGGCCAGCGACTTCAGTCCGATGATGGAGCCGATGAGCGTGGTCAGGAAGAAGAGTCGCCAGAATGTGGCGGGCTCTCCGAAGATGAATATGCCTACCAACACGGCGCCGATGGCGCCGATGCCCGTCCACACGGGGTATGCTGTCCCCAGAGGCAGCGTCTGTGTGGCGCGTGCCAGCAGCACGGCGCTCAGCACGTAGAAGGCGGCGAAGCCTCCGATCCACATCCCCCACTCCGTCGCCGAGGCTTCTTTGGCTCTCCCCAGACAATAGGTGAAAGCCACTTCGCACAGCCCCGCAAGAATCAACACTGTCCAGCTCATTTTTTAGATATTTTTTTCGTAAATCGGATGCAAAGATACGGAATTTAATTGATAATTGATAATTGATAATTGATAATTGATAATTGATAATTGATAATTGATAATTGATAATTGAAAATTTAGTTTTACGCTCCAGTTAGAGAAAATTTGCGCGCCAGTTAGAAAACCGATTTTCTCCAGTTAGAGGCCCTTGGATTTTGGACAGTCTGGGGAATACTCTGAGGGCCCTCATACGGGAATTGCTTTCACTTCGTTCTGCAGTTCCGCAGGCGCTGTGCAGGCGCTGCGCAGGGGAACAGGTCTGTGAGAGCAGAGTTTTATTGCACTTTTCTGGGAAAAAGGCCTCGAATCGGTGTTGCAAGTCGAATTTTCCGGAAGACGATGACGAACGCTTTTGAGGGTGAACGATGCTCAAAATGCTGTTTCGCGTATGCTTTTTAGGCCTAAAACGGCCCTTTATTGAGACTAATTGTCCTGCTTTTGAGAATAAAAGCGAGAGATAGCGCTTTTGCAGCAACAACGTATCTTGCTGTGTTATTGGCTTTTAGGGGATGGCTTAAATCCGATTCTGTCTCAAATCTCAAATCTCAGTTGTTTTTTCGAGGGTACCACCTTTTCTGATTTCATCTTTATTTACATTTATATATATTTATATATTAATAAGTTATATATAATATAGAGGCTTTTTCAAGTGAATAGGGTACCCGTATTTTTTAACTGAGATCTGAGATTTGAGACTGATTGGAGATCCTTCTCTCTCCAAAGCCTTCTCTTCCCTCTTCCCTCTTCCCTCTTCCTTCTTACATCTTACTTCATTTGTGTCCGTTCGTTGTTGCAAAAAAGCCGCCAAAAAACCTGAGTTAACTCAAACGATCGATCGGGTTAACTCACACGATGTGAAGTGAACCCCAAAGTTTGGACAGTTAAACAATCGAAGCTGTAAGCATCTTTCTGTATTGTACAGGCGACATGCCATTAAGCCTCAGTTTTATTCTC
>CACZUX010000053.1 GCA_902784475.1 uncultured Bacteroidales bacterium
TATTCGCCGAGCGTCTGCTCCACGTTCTCCTTGGGGAAGAGGATGTGCACGCCCTTGAAAGAGGCGTCGTAGGGCGTCATGCAGTAGTATTGCAATCCGGGGATAGTCGTCATACCCTGCTCGGGCATATCCTGCTGCGTCAGGGCGATGGTGATCTCCTTGGCGCGGTCGTTGCGGTAGTTGAAGAAGATGACGACGTCGCCCTCCTTGATGGTGCCGTCGACGGTCGCATTGTGGATGGGCTTGATGAACTCGTCGGTGACGCCTTCGTCGTAGCTCTCCTGCATGGCCTTGACCATATCGGTGGCCTGCTTGCCTTCGCCCTTGACGATGAGGTCGTAGCCCACTTTCACGCGCTCCCAGCGCTTGTCGCGGTCCATGGCGTAGAAGCGACCCACGATGCTGGCGATGGCGGCGTTGCCGGCCTTCTTACATTCGTCCGTCACCTGCTGGATGAAGCCCTTGCCCGACTGCGGGTCGGTGTCGCGGCCGTCCATGTAGCAGTGTACGAAGGTGTTCTTCACGCCGTATTCCTTGCCGATCTCGATGAGCTTGAAGAGGTGGTCGAGCGAGGAGTGCACGCCGCCGTTGCTGGTGAGACCCATCAGGTGGACGCTCTTACCCTGCTCCTTGGCGTAAGTGTAGGCGGAGACGATCTCCTTGTTCTTGAGGATGCTGCCGTCCTGACAGGCGCGGTTGATCTTCACCAGATCCTGATAGACGATGCGTCCGGCGCCGATGTTGAGGTGTCCCACCTCGGAGTTGCCCATCTGTCCGTCGGGCAGACCCACGTTTTCGCCGCAGGTCAGCAGCTGGCTGTGGGGGTAGTTCTGGTTGAGATAGTCCATGTAGGGCGTCGGAGTGTTGTAAATCACGTCGCCTTTACCTTTGTTGCCGATGCCCCATCCGTCGAGGATCATCAGAAGTGCTTTTTTTCCCATTGTCGTTTATGTTTTGTTTGTTTGTGATGCTTTTTCCCGAGAGAGTTTACTCTCTAAGGGGACAAAGATACGTCTTTTTTGCGTCAATTGCAAGAACTCGGCGAAGAATTTTTGCCTAAGGGCCGCATTTGCCTTCCAACTAAAAAAATTTTGCGCCCCAGTTAGAGAAAATTTGGGCCCCAGTTAGGGAACAAAAATCGGCGCTCCCACGGGAGAAATTTTCCGGCCCAGCGGGGAAACAGATTTTCGCCCTCGGGAACATCAGCAGCCGCCGTTTCCGTTTTGTCAAAATTTCGGATTCTGAAACTCGAAGAAACACACCCTTTTCTTTTATCCTAAAACATAATATTTGTGGCGTACACTGCATTTTCTCATTCTTTTCAGCCCTCGTTCTTCTACCGCGCAGAGACCACGCAGAGACCGCGCAGAGCCGCTGTTTGGCCCATTTTTTGTCAAAAGAAAGTCACGGGAGAGACGGGCTCACGCTGAAGACTGCGTGCGCGTACCCTAAAAAATCTGCGGCATTTCTTGCACATGTCGCAGGAATTTTGTATCTTTGCGGCATGATTTACGCTGTTTCCGTAGTGATGCTCCTCTTGGGAGGAGGAATAGGATGGCTCGCGGGCCTGCTCGCGGAGCGCGCAAAACGTGCGCCCCTGGAACAGGAACGGGCCCAGCTGGAAGCCACGCTCACGGCGCAGCAACAGGCCACCGCCGACCAGCTCGCCACGCAGCAACGCACTGCAGCAGAGCAACTTGCGGCGCAGAAAGAGCGCTACGAGGAAGCCCTCGCCGCCCATCAGCGCGCCGCCGCCGAACAGCTGGCGGCCGAAAGGCAACACAGCGGCGAAGTGCTCCGCCAACAGCAGCAGCACTACGAGAACGCCCAGAAGCAGCAGAAGGAGAGCTTCGAGGAGACGCTGCAGCGCGTCACCGCCGAGGTGAAGCTCTCGACCGACAAGATGCTGAAAGACCGCCAGAAGGAATTCGCCGAAAGTTCCGTGCAAAACATCACGGGCATCGTCAACCCTCTGCGCGAGAGTCTGGAGCGCATGATGAAGCAGGGCGAACTGACGATGCACTCCACCGACGAGCTGCTGCGCGTCCTGAGTCACGGCAGCAAGGTGCAGGGCGACTGGGGCGAGACGATACTCGACGAACTGCTTGAGAGTCAGGGCCTCAAGCGCGGCATACACTACGACACGCAGACCGCCCTGCGCGACGCCTCGGGTCAGACGGTGCGCTCGGAAGAAGGCGCCACGCTGCGCCCCGACGTCATCCTGCATCTGGATCAGGAGCGCGAGGTGATCATCGACTGCAAGGTGTCGCTCACGGCCTTCATCAACTACGTCAACGCCGGGACGGAGGCCGAACGCCAACAGTACCTCAAAGCCCACGTGGAGTCGCTCGAAAAGCACGTGCGTTCGCTCTCGAAGAAGGACTACAGCAACTACGTCAAGCCCCCGAAGGTGCGCATGAACTACGTCATCATGTTCGTACCCCACACTGGCGCTCTGTGGACGGCGATGAACGAGAAGCCCGACCTCTGGCGGCGCGCGATGGAGCAGAACGTCTTCATCGCCGACGAGCAGACCCTCTACGCCGCGCTGCGCATCGTGGCCCTCACATGGACGCAGATCGAACAGAGTGAAAATCAGAAGCGTGTGTTCGACCTGGCCGGCGAGATGATGGACCGCGTGGGCCAGTTCGTGAAGCGCTACGAAGCCGTCGGACGCGCACTTGACGCTGCCCAGAAGGCCTACGAAGACGGGCAGCGCAAGCTGGAGCCCTCGGGCCAGAGCATCCTGCAGACCTGCGGCAAACTCATCAAACTGGGGGCCAAGCAAAGCGCCACCAACCCCCTGCCCCAACTGGAAAACAACGAACCGTGAACAGATACGACCTCAGCTCCGTGCGCGACGATTTCCCCATCCTCTCACGCAAGATTTATGACAAATACCCGCTTGTCTATCTCGACAACGCCGCCACGACGCAGAAGCCGCGTGCGGTGGTCGAGGCGATGACGGAGGAATACTACAACGTGAACGCCAACGTGCATCGCGGCGTGCACTTCCTCTCGCAGCGCGCCACCGATCTGCACGAAGGCGCCCGCGAGACGGTGCGCCGCTTCCTCGGCGCCGCCTCGACGGAGGAGATCGTCTTCACGCGCGGCACGACGGAGAGCATCAACCTAGTTGCCACCTCGATGGCGCGCCTCCACAGCGACGACCCCGCTCGCGAAGTCATCGTCTCGGCCCTGGAGCACCACTCCAACATCGTCTCCTGGCAGCTGGCCGGATTCCGCCTGCGCGTCATCCCCATGAGCGACGACGGCGAGTTGGATCTCGAGGCCCTCGAAGGGCTCTTCACGGAGCATACCTGCCTCGTCTCCGTGACGCATGTGAGCAACGTGCTGGGTGTGGAGACGCCCGTTGAGAGAATCATCCAAACGGCACATACTCACGGCGTTCCGGTGCTCGTGGACGGCGCTCAAAGCGCCCCTCACAGACGCATCGATGTCGAGGCGCTCGACTGCGACTTCTTCGCCCTTTCGGGTCACAAGATGTACGGCCCCACCGGCATCGGCGTGCTCTACGGCAAACGCGCCTGGCTCCAGCAGTTGCCCCCCTACATGGGCGGCGGCGAGATGATCCGCAACGTCTCCTTCGAGCGCCTACAAGTTCGAAGCCGGCACGCCCGACTACGTCGCCTCGACGGGACTGGCGCGCGCCATAGAGTATATGGAAGGTCTGGGCCTGGAAACCATACGCACCCACGAAGAGGCCCTCACGCAGTATGCCGTCGAACGTCTCTCGGAAATCGAAGGGATGCACATCTGGGGCCTGCGTCAGGGACGTCCCCTGCACGGCGTCGTCTCCTTCCAAGTAGGTCAGATTCACCACCTTGACATGGGCACGCTGCTCGACCGTCTGGGCATTGCCGTACGCACGGGCCATCACTGTGCCGAACCCCTCATGCACCGCCTCGGCATCGAAGGCACCTGTCGCGCCTCCTTTGCCCTCTACAACACCCGCGAAGAAGTCGACGCCCTCGCGGCCGCCGTCCGTCGCGTTCAATCGATGTTCTGACATGTTGCAACAAGCGATGATACAGGGACGCCTCGAGGCCGGATGCGACGAAGCCGGACGCGGATGTCTGGCCGGACCCGTCTTCGCGGCCGCCGTCATCCTGCCGCCCGATCTCGACATCGCCTCGAGCGAACTGCAGCGTCTCAACGACTCGAAGCAGCTCTCGGAGCGCGTGCGCTACGAACTGCGCCCCGTCATCGAGCGCGAGGCTCTGGCCTGGGCCGTCGGCATCGTGGACAACAAAGAGATCGACGAGATCAACATCCTGCGCGCATCCATTCTGGCGATGCATCGCGCTCTGGATCAGCTCTCCACGCGCCCCGAATACATCCTGGTGGACGGCAACCGCTTCTACCCCTACAAGGCCCCCGCGAGCGGCAAACCCGTTCCCCACGAGACCGTCGTCAAGGGCGACGGCAAGATGATGAGCATCGCGGCGGCCTCGATTCTGGCCAAGACCTATCGCGACGACTTCATGCAGAAGATTCACGGGGAATATCCCCAGTATCACTGGGACGGCAACAAAGGGTACCCCGCACCCGAACACCGGGAGGCCATCCGCCGCTTCGGCCCCACACCTTACCACCGCATGACCTTCCGTCTGCTCCCGCCCGAACAGCTCGAATTTGAATTCCCGGAATAATACCCACCACAACACCCATAACAACATGTACCCCCAAGAACAAACGCAACGCCCCGACACTTCCGGCCGCAACGGAAACGGCGCCTCACCGTTCAGCATCACGCTGCTGATTTCCACCTACAACTGGGTGGAGGCACTCAAACGTGTGCTTGAAGGCGTTGCCCGCCAGACGGTGATGCCGGATGAGATCGTCATTGCCGACGACGGATCGCGCGAAGACACAGCGGACTTCATCCGACGCTATGCCGAAACGTCGCCCGTCCCCGTGCGTCATGTGTGGCACGAAGACAAGGGATTCCGCCGTTCCATGATTCTGAACAAAGCCGTTGCTACAGCCACCGGCGACTACATCATCGAGATGGACGGCGACGTCGTGCCCGAACGGCATTTCGTGGAGGATCACCGCAACATCGCCGAAAAAGGATACTTCGTCTACGGAGGAAGAATCATACTCACGGAAGACGGCAAGGTGGCCTCGTCGCACTACTTCAACTGCATACGCAGCCGGATGCTGCGCAACGCCGTCGCCCGCTTCACCAAGAGCTACAGGATCTCACGCATCAAAGGCTGCAACCTGGCCTTCTGGCGCAAGGATTTCATCCGCGTCAACGGCTACAACGAAGACATAGAGGGATGGGGCAGCGAAGACCACGAGTTCACCGCCCGGCTCTACTTCAGCGGCATCCGTCCGAAGCGCCTGAAGTTCGGCGGGCTGATCCGCCACATCTATCATCCAATGGCAGCAAAGAATCATGCCAAGGCCAACGAGGCACTTTTCGCCGAAGCGATAGCGTCACACAGCACCCGAGCGGCGAACGGCGTGGACAAATATTTGAAATGAGCAGCGTTTCCGTCATAGTACCCAACTACAACTACGCCCCCTATCTCAGGGAGCGCATCGACAGCATTCTGGCCCAGACCTGTCAGGACTTCGAACTGATCCTTCTGGACGACTGCTCCACCGATGACAGCAGAGCCGTCATGGAGGCGTATCGCGACAATCCCCACGTCAGCCACATCGTGTACAACGGGGCCAACTCCGGAAGCCCGTTTCTCCAGTGGCAGAAGGGATTCAGCCTGGCGCAGGGAGAATACATCTGGATTGCTGAGAGCGACGACGTGGCCGAACCTACCTTCCTGGAAGAAAGTCTCCGGCGCCTGACTGCGGACCCCGACATCCAGATGACCTTCACGCGCTCCGTCTATATCGACGCCGAAGGCCGCCGCATGAAAGCCTCGCCCGACAAGCCCGCACTGTATGCAGGCAACGGCGTGTATGACGGCCGCCAGTTTGCGCTCGAGAGAATGCTCTTCAGAAATGTGATTTACAACGCTTCGATGGTGGTGTTCCGCAAAGAGGCTCTGAAGGATGTGTCCGGCGAATACAGCTCCTACCGCAGCTGCGGAGACTGGATCTTCTGGTTCGACGTGATGGTGCAGGGCCGCGTGGCCGAGATACCCCTGACGCTCAACCGCTTCCGGCAACACCCCGCCAAAGTCACGGTGCGCGCCGATAAAAGCGGACAAAACATGGCGGAGAACGCACGCTGTGTGCGCCACATGCTCGAGCGCATCCCCCTGACGCCGCTGCAGCGCCGATGCCTGAGGGGACGCATGACCAAAAGGCTCGGGAGCAAAAACATCGTCGGGAAAGAGCTGCTGAAAGAGCAATATCCCGACCTGTACGGCGGCACGTGGCTGGACACCGTCTTCTATGAGCTGGACAAACTTGCCGGCTGGTCCGGAATGCGCGCATGAGCAACATGACGAACGGCAAGGGACACCCCCTGTGTATTAGTTCTTTTGAGATTTTTATCTGCCACTCCAACACCCGTCAGAATACTTTAAGACGAGTTTGTAGGAGATTCAGAATTGACCCGTTCCCTTAAAATACTTATCCAGAACGAGCAGCGAAATCAGGCCCTCCCGCTTCTGATTCCAGAACTGCTTCACCCACTCATGAGCGTGCGCCGCAATGGCCTTCGCCTCCTCCGGATGTTGCTCATAATATTCGATCCGTTCAATCAGATCAGAATAGTCGGGGCGGATTTCTATATAATGATAATTGGGGCGCAGGCGCGACTCCATGAACCAGGTCTCGTATTTCGGGCGCGGCATCACGGCCACAGAATTACTCGACATCACCCATTTGAGATTCGAAGCTACATCGTTTCCTTCAAGCGACATGATGTAGCGATACTTCAAATGATCATAGAGTGTGAGACCGCCTCCGGCCTGCACGTCGCACAAGGGATGATGCTGCCACATCTCCAGGAAACGCTCGCGATGGGGTTTGCCGTTGACATCCCCGCGAAAGAGGATGCGCGTCTGCTTTTGTTCCCACGCAAACGGATCCCTGACCCAGAGGAAATGGCGCACCTTGTCCATGTTGAGCAGGATATTGTTGTTCGGCTCTTCGGGCGGCAAGATGGGACGGCTTTTGGTGAATCCCGGTTGCGGCAGCGTATGACTGACGTCGCCACTGAGCATCATCCACTTCAGACGCTTGGGGAAGAAGCGGGTGTACTCCATGCAGTCGTAAAAGTATGTGCTGTTGATTTTGCCCGTCACCTCACGGTCTCTTTTCTTCAAAGTGAAGCGCGAAAGGGGATAAGCCTTATCGGCCAACGTAATGGGCGCCTCCAGATGACAGTAGAAATTCACTCTGTCGAGGATGTAGAGCCGCTCCTCATCGCTGTATTTCTTCAACACCCCCAAACGCTTACGCAGACGCATCATGCAAAACGCGTCGGGCAACATCTGCCGCCACAGCCCCTTGAGATAAAAAAGCAGGTGGCTGTTCTTATAAATATGTCCCCTTATGATATGCAGGAGTCTCATGCGCCGGTGCTTTCTTCTTTGGCGTTTTCGGTGCGGTTGTGGGTCTTGTTGACGGTAGCATTGTACTGCTTCAGCCCCTCCAAATCCCGCTTCCACCTGTTGTGCGTCCACAGCCAATACTGCGGCGCCCTGCGAATCGTCTGCTCAAAAAGGCGGAAATATTGCTCTGTGATTGCCCAATCCGGCACATTTTTGGACTCTTCCACCATCGGCACCACATTAATGTCGTAGTAGCCCCGACGGGGACGCGAGACGTCCAGATAAACGCAGGCAAAGTTGCACTGTTTAGCGATACGTTCTGTGCCTGTCAGCACCAGCGTATCGGGATGATTGAGAAAATTGGTCCAATAATGGGCGCTCTGATATATCGGGCTCTGGTCGGAAATAAAACCGACCACCATCTGTCGCTTTTCCTGACGGGTCACGCGCACGATCTTACGAAGGATAACGTCGCGCGTCACACTCTCCGTGCCCATGCTGCTGCGCAATTTCAGGAAGACGCTGTCCAGGGGTTTGTAGTCCAGTTCGTGAATCACCTGCCCCGCCCATACGCACTCAGGCAAATGCAAGCCGATGGAGATTATCCATTCCCAGTTACAGTAGTGACCGATGTAAAGGGCCACATTGTAGCCCTTGTCAAAGAGCTCACTTATGAATTCCATGTTGTGATAGGTAACGCGCCGTCGCATTTCTTTATGTGACATGGAAGCCAGTGCGAACGTCTCAATGACATAGTCGCAAAACCAATGATAAAACTCCCGTTCTATCTTAAGCAACTCTTCTGCATCCTTTTCGGGGAAACTTTCCGAAAGATTTCGGCGCACCATGCCCCGGCGGTACTTTACGACATAATAGACCAAGCAATACAGTACATCAGAAACGGCATAATGCACACGAAGGGGAATGAGGGAATACAGCCAAATAACACTCCAAATGCACCAATACGTCACTCTGCTCCATCCGTGGAGTTGGCGCATACAGAACTTGTGGCTTTGAAAATCCGGTCGAATCATAACACAAAAGTACAAAATAAAGTTTAGAGTTTAAAGTTTAAAGTTTAAAGTTTTTGGTTAATATGACTTTTTTTCGTACATTTGCACCATGAATGCTTCAAAATTAAGTGTGGTGTCTCCCGTGTATCACGGGGAGAAGATGCTCGAAGAACTGGTGGCACGCATCTCCAAAGCCATCACCCCGCTGTCATCCGACTACGAGATTATTCTGGTGAACGACTGTTCGCCTGACGCCTCTTGGGAGGAAATCCAGACCCTGTGTGCCCGCGACAAGAAGGTGAAAGGCATCAATCTGGCCCACAACTTCGGCCAGCCTTATGCCATCACCGCCGGTCTGTCATATGCTCAGGGCGACTACATCGCCGTCATCGACTGCGACTTGCAGAACAAGCCGGAGGATCTCCCGGCGCTCTTCCTCAAAGCGATGGAGGGCTACGACATCGTGAGTGCCCGCCGCGTGCATCGCGATGACACTTTCCTCAAGCGCATGTCCTCCGCCGTATTCCACCGCGTCTACGACTTCCTGAGCGGATTTTCCACAGACAAAGCCGTGGCCGAATTCGGCGTGTATTCCAAGCGCATCGTCAAGGTCTATTGCAGCATTCCCGAATACAGCCGCTCTTTCGTCGAGCTCATCCACACTTTGGGCTTCCGCAAGACGGGCATCGACGTGATGCACGACCACCGACTGGAAGGCAAGAGCTCCTACAACCTCTCACGCCTGCTCCGCCTGTCCTTCAACGCCATCATCTCCAACTCCAACCGGCCGCTTCAGTTGGCGGTCACGCTGGGCTTCATCATGAGTCTCTTCTCGTTTCTCATGGCGGTGTACAACATCTTTGCCAAGTTTGCCGGCTGGAACGAAGTGGCGGGCTACACCACGACGGTATTCTCCATCTGGTTTGTCGGCGGTCTGCTGCTCTTCATGATGGGCATCCTGGGCCTCTACATCGGCAAAATCTTCGATCAGGTGAAGGGACGCCCCGTGTTCATCGTTCAGGATACACTCAATATTTAGTCGTTTCATCGCATGATACCGTTCAACAAACCATACTTCTCGGGTCGCGAGCTCTCCTACATTGAGGAGGTCTGCCATAGCGACACGATGTCTGGCAACGGCCAGTTCACCAAGTTGTGTCACGGTTTCTTCGAGAAGCGTTACGGCTTCCGCAAGTGTCTGCTCACCACCTCCGGCACCGACGCCCTTGAGATGTGTGCCATGCTGTGCGAGCTCCATCCGGGCGACGAGGTCATTGTGCCCTCCTACACCTTTGTGTCGTCGGCGCTCGCCTTTCTGAGAGAAGGTGCCACCGTGCGCTTTGCCGACAGCGGCAGGGAGAACCCCAACATCACAGCCGAGACCATCGCGCCGCTCATCACCGAGAAAACCCGCGTCATCTGCGTGGTGCACTACGCCGGCGTGGCTTGCGACATGGACGCCATCATGGCTCTGGCAGAAGAGCATCATCTCCTGGTGGTGGAGGATGCCGCGCACGCCATCGACGCTTACTATAAAGGACGCCCCCTGGGCGGCATCGGCCATCTGGCAGCTTTCTCTTTCCACGAGACGAAAAATATCAGCAGCGGCGAAGGCGGCATGCTGGTGGTCAACGACGAGCGCTTTGTACACCGCAGCGAGATCCTGTGGGAGAAGGGCACCAACCGCGCCGAGTTCTACCGCGGCATGGTGAACAAATACGGCTGGTGTGATATGGGCAGTTCATTCCTCCCCTCGGAGTTCAACGCCGCCTACCTGTGGGCCCAGTTGGAGCAGATGGACGACATACAAGGCAAGCGCTTGCACATCTGGCATCAATACGATGAGGCCCTGCTCGGACGTCTGCGCCACGGCATCTGCGTGATGCCGGAGACGCCGGACTACGCCACCAACAATGCCCACATGTACTACCTGCTCTGCCCCTCGCTGAAGGAGCGCACGGCGCTGATGAACTACCTCAAAAACCACGGTGTGCAGTCCACGTTCCACTATCTGCCCCTGCATTCGAGCGCCTACTACGCACCCCGTCACGACGGACGCCCCCTACCCGAGTGCGACCGCTACGGCGACTGTTTAGTGCGCCTGCCGCTTTTCTACGAACTCACCGACAACGAGATAGATGAAATCACTGCGCTTCTCCTCGCTTATTGAGCGCCGCTTCGTCCGCTTCTGCATCGTGGGCGCAGTTTCCACCGCCTTGCACTACGGGCTCTATTGCCTGCTGTTATGGAGCATGGTGGAGGTGAATCTATCCTACACCATAGCTTACATCGCGAGCTTTTTTGCAAACTTCTACCTCACGAGCATTTTCACCTTCCGCGCCAGGCCCGCTTGGAGCAAGTTCGCAGGCTTTGCTGGCAGCCACGCAGTCAACTACGTGCTTCACATCGTCCTGCTCAACCTCTTCCTGTGGTTGGGCGTCCCGCCTTATGTGGCACCGATTCCCGTCATCGTGACGGCCATGCTCGTACAGTACGCCATACTGCGTTTTGTCTTCACGCATAAATTCACTCCAGTATGAAAAAAATAGCTCAGGCGCTTGTCACCTTCTTCTCCAATCCGAGAAACGTATTCATCCTTGGCATGTTGGTAGCCATCACGGCTACTGCTTTGGAGACTTTCCGGGGTCGCTGTACCAATTACTATGACTATCGAGATTCCACTATCGATTTCTTCAACGGCATCTGCGTCTATACCCTCGACTGGGTGCAGGCCCACCGCATCTACTTTCTCTACACCCCCAACTTCAATTTCCTCTTTGCCCCCGTGGCCTATTCGCCGTGGTGGCTCGGGCCGTTCATCTGGAATCTGGCCAACTACACCCTTTTCTTCCTGTCCATATGGACTTTGCCCAAACAGTATGCCGACCACCGGCTCAAGATATTCCTCTTCCTGCTGCTGGTCCTGGAACAGAGCATCTTCTGTTTCCAGTTCAATACGGTGGTGTGCTACATCTTCCTCTTTGCCTTCACGCTGATGGAGCGCGGCCAGTTCTTCTGGGCCGTGTTGCTCATCATGTATTCCGCCTGCACCAAGATCTACGGCGGCATCGAGCTCGGCCTGCTGCTCTGCTACCCGCGCTTCTGGCGTCACATGGGCTACGTTGCAGCCTGCGGTCTGATATTCTTCCTCATGCCGGCTCTCAAAGTGGGCGTCGACGGACTGATTCCACTCTATCAGAGCTGGCTGTCGATGATTGAGTCCCATCACAGTGATTCTGATTTCGTTGGTCTGCTTTTTGCTCCGGGTTTTAAGCAGTTGTTTCTTGCCAACTACCGCCTTTTCCAACTTGGCGTGCTGACCGTTTTGGGCATTCTATTCTTTTGGCGCCACGACCGCTGGTGCGACTTCAAGTTCCGTGCCCATGCCCTCGGTGTCCTCATGGGCTACGTCATTCTCCTGAGCGATTGCCCCGAGACACACACCTACATCATCGCCCTCTCGGGCTATATGCTCTGCTACTGGTTGTGGGACAAGCATACGGTCTACGACAAGGTGCTTTTCTGGTCCATGTTCGTGCTCTTCGGCATGGTACCCAGCGACGTACTCTGCCCTGTCTCCGTGCATGAGTTCCTCCACGCAGACCTCTGGCTCGATGTTTTTGGCTATATGCTGGTGTGGCTCGAAATGATTTGGGTGGCCGTTCGCCCCTCCAATTCTGGCGCCAAAGCCGTTGAATCCGCCAGAGACATCTTTACACGATGCGACGAAACCAGTAGTCAAACTTCTTGAAATCCTCCTTTGAGAGCGCGTCTGCTCGGGCCTGGTCCATACGACAAAGGGGAATGTCGCGATACATCGCGGCCACAAGCGTAAACGTACTGGGCGGACCGATGAGGGCGTCGCACTGCGAGAGCATATAGAGGTCTTCCGGTGGCGTACCGCCCAAAAGATGAACCCTGGGCTGCGCCTCCCCTTCTACGGCGTTTTCCTGGAGGATGCGGCAAAACGCTTCCTCCGTCACGGCAGGGTCGTTGGTGGCGAGATACACATGCACCGTCTCTCCGGGATGCAGACGGGCGAAGCCGCGCACGAAAGCCGCATAGGTAGCGTCGTCGTAGAAATAGCGGCCGTCGGCCCACTGTGCGTAGTCGCCCCGTCGGATGTGCAGCCCCAGCCGCACGCCTTTCTCTTCGTCCAGCACCCTCATCTTGGCCTGTACGGGCAACGTGTAAGCCGCGTCGATCTCAAAGAGGCTGCAGATTTCATCGCGGTATTTAAGGAAGAGATCGTAGTAGCGCACGTTCCATCCCGCCACCACCACGTTGCGGTGACGCTCCACGATGCGCTCCAGCGCCGCGGGATCGCATCCGTCCCGGTAGGAGGCTGTCGGCAGAATGCGCAACGCCGCCAACACCTTCGCAACAAGATACAGCACAAAGCTGGTATGCTTCGTGTAACGTATGCGGAAATAAGGATATTTGTATGAGAAACGCATGGAAAGCACGTGCCTCCCGTGCTCGCGTCCATAGGCATAGACGTGGGCAAACTGCAACAGGTTGTTGCACATCTGACTTTTATCGCGTGCAAATATCATTGGTTTTGTCGCATGTATTGGGGGAACGTCAGGGACGCGCGTCCTCCGCTATAGCGCCGGCGCAGCGTCTCGTAGTCGGTCATCTTCTTATTGGGCAGGCGTTTCTGCAGCCAGGGGCGCAGAAGTTTCTTTTGCACAAAGTTGCCGTAGAGTTCAAACTCCGAAAAACCCGAGCCCTGCGTCCGATCATAGCTTTCAAGCACCACTTCCCACCAAGCTTTCACTCCGCCCTGCTCCAAACGTCGGTGGAGCGCCTCCAGATGCGTCTTGGAGAAGAGCATCTTGTGGGCTACGTAAGAGAGATCCGCCAGCTTCAGCTCGGGAATGAGCCTCTGGATGTTGTCGTAGTAGGGCTGATGGCATTCGTAACTCATGTAGAACACCGTTTCGCCGGCGGCAGAAAGGAACACATGGGGGCGGATCAGCACGTGGTCGGCGTCGATGCACAGATAGTGGCGACAGGTGCCCACCCGTCCGCTCAGCTTGATGAACTGTTGGAAGAGCCATCCGCTGCGATTGCCCAGATTCAGCGCCTTCGGGCCGAAGCCGAGCACCGTCGTTTCCTCAACAAACACCAGACCCTGTTCCCGGCAGAACTGCTTCACCCGCTCGTCGTCGGGCGCCACCAGATAAATGTTTTCTATCGGATGCTGCACCTGCCGCCTCACGCCTTCGATGCAGAGAGGCAGTGTGCTCAGGTCTTTGGCCACCACAGGGATAACCACGTCGATGGGGTCATCGGAGGGCGTGACGGGAGGGAATTTTCTCCACGAAAACAGCCTGTATCTCAGTTCGCGCCATGTCATAGTCGGTCAGCAGTCTTATATAGTTTCTGATAATATGCCTTGAGCGTCTGCAATGCCTGCTCCTGCCGCCCCTCGGGCCACGTGGAGAGCATCACTCTAGAAGAGGTGTTGTCCCAAATAAGAGCACCCCCGTCCCGCACCATACCCACGGCGTCGGGCACGGCAAAGACGGCGTAGTGTGCCACGCCATCGTTCAGCAGGTCTTTCGACCAGGGGAAAGCTTCGTAAGAAACGCCGACGATGGAGAGTAGCGTGGCAACCATGTCCGTCTGCGAACCCAAAGTGTCTATTCTCCTGGGCGCACGCACCAAGCCGCCCGTCATCACCAACGGCACCTGATAGTGCTCCAGGGTGTAGTTGTCCATCACCTCGGGGTAGCATCCTTGATGGTCGGCCACCGCCACCACCAGCGTACGCTCCCATCCGGGCTGGCGGCGCAGCCTGTCCACGAAGTGCCCCAAACAGGAGTCGGCATAGTGGAAGGCATTCAGCGCCGGATGCGCCAGTGCCTTGTGGTTCGGCACATCGAAGGGCTCATGGCTGCTGGAGGTCTGCACCACCGCCAGCAAGGGGCGTCCAAGGGGCATCTTCTCCAAGTCGTCCGCAGCGCGGTCGAACACTGGCCCGTCGGCCACGCCCCATTTCCCCGTGCGCTGGGCCGCAGGAAAGTCTTTTTCCGAGACGATGTCCTGAAATCCCGCCGCCACCAGATATGAGCGCATGTTGCTGAAGTTCGTGTCGCCGCCGTAGTAGTAGCGGGTGCTGTAGCCTGCCTGCTTCAGGGCCGAAGCCAGCGAGGGCAGCGTCGCCGTCTTGCGGGGCTGGTCCATCAGCGAGTAGGTCGGAAATGCGGGGATGCCGCTCAGGACACTGACCAGAGCGCGGTCGGTGCGCATCGTGTTGCTGTAGAATCGGGTGAAGGACACGCCCTCCGCAGCCAGCTGCTCCAGCCGGGGCATCGCACCTTTTACCAGCCCGGCCTCCTCCATGAGCTGCGTGGAGAAGCTCTCCAGAATGACCAGCACGATGCGCTCGGGCTTTGCCGTGAAGAGTATGTTGCGAAGCTCTTGAGCCACCGTATCCGTCTCGTGATTGAGGTTGTCCACCAAAAGCTCCGCCTCATCGTCACTCATGAAACGGTATTGCGAAGAGAGGTCTTCCTGATGTGTGGCGCTCTCAATGAAACTGAACACGGGGTTCACGGCGGCGTGGTTGAGCCTGATGTTTTCGGAGAAATACACCGTGCCGGTGTGGTTCGTGCCGGTGCTGAGGCCGCCGCGCATCGGCAGCACCAGCGCTCCTGTCAGCAGAAGCAGCACCAAGCGTCCGCCCCATTCGGGGGAGGATTCATAGCGGGGCCTCAGGCGCCACACGCCCCAGGCCAGAAGAAACATTGTCGCTGCAGCAGCCGATATCTGCCAAAAGGATGCAGAAGCAAAAGCCTCGGCGGGGGAAGTCTTCAAATAGAGCACGGGAGTGTAGTCGAGCGGAAATCCCCAGGGCCCGTATAACCCCAGATTGGCAACGGTAGCCAGAGCATAGACAGCGCCGAAGAGGGCGAAGTAAGCGCTCCATAGGACCTTCATCCAGCGATGGCCTGCACCAATCATCAAAAGCAGAGCTGGAATCACCGTCAGGTAGGCGCCGACGGCGACGTCTAACTTCAGGCCATATACCACTGCAAGCAGCCTTTCGCTCCATGCCGTGCCGGCCATCAGTCCGCTGTAGAGCAAAAGGAAAAGCACGTGGCCCACAGTGCCCGTCAGCGTCCAAAGCAGTAGCGTCAGCAGAAAAGATTTTAGCGATTTCATCATCTCCTTTCCTCCTTTCCGCCTATCACCAGACTGTCGCCCAACATACGCTGCATGTAGCTTTGCTCCACGGCGCGCCTCAGCGCTTCATTGCCACCCCTCATGGCGAGCGAGCCCTGCCAGGTGACAGCCCAAAGCAGAGAGTCGGGCGTCGAGAGCACATCCTGCCCGAAGGCGATATACGGTTTGTTGTATTTCAGGCCCGAGAGCACGGTGGGCATGATGTCGATTTGCTGCACGGGGCCTTCGCGCCGCTCGGGTCGGAAGATTTCCCCCGTGGGATCGTAGAAGATTACCGGCACGCGAAACACGCCCCACTCCGTCTGATATTCCGGGCGGCTGCTGGCGTTGGTGTGATCTCCGGTGATGACAAATACTGTCCTCTGAAACCAGGGCTCCTTCTTCGCCGCCTCAAAGAAACGGCGCAGCGAGAGGTCGAGATAGCGCACACAGCGGTGCATCGGGTTCTCCGGATTGTCCGGGAACTGCGTTTCGTATTGTTCGGGGATGCGGTAGGGATGGTGGCTCGATGCGGTGAAGACGGCTGCCATGAAGGGCTCATTCGTCTGCTCCGTCAGCATGCGCTCCATAAACTGCAGG
>CACZUX010000054.1 GCA_902784475.1 uncultured Bacteroidales bacterium
TGCACGCGTGCTCTTCGCGCTGAATCTGGAAAAGGACATCACCCTGCTTGCCGCTGACGACGCCCTCGGCAGGCAGCTTCAGGATGCGGAGTTGTTGGGCCGCCTATGACGTCAATCCCGGAGCGAAGCATTGCCAATGCTTGCTTATAGACTCATACACGGACCAGTCGGACATCAGTGCGCTGCTCTCTGCCAGCGAAAACTACATGCTCGAAAAACAGGAGGCAGGAGCCGTCATCGAAGAAGTGCGTGACGCCGTCAAAGACTGGCGCAAGACGGCCACAGAACTGCAGATATCCCCCCGCCTGCTGGAATCATACTCTGCACGCTGGGATGCGTTGTAGTATTCCCTTGAAAGGTGTGAGGGTAGGGCAATAAAAATTCTCAAAAGTATCTCACGAAACGGGCCCGTATTGGCCCGTTTGGGGCGCAGGAACGGTTTGGGAGTGAAAAGTTAAAAGTTAAAAGTGAATAGTTCCGAAAAAAGTGTTATCTTTGCAGTCAGAAAATGAATAACACGATGAACGAGAAGCCCATAAGTCCGGAAACGGCGTCCGAAAACGTGCGTCGGGCAGACATCGCCAAACTGCGTGAGGCGGTGGAGCGAACACTGGGGCGCACGCTGCACACCCCGAAAGACTTCGAGCAGCTGAGCGGCGCCATACAAGGCCGACTCGGCGTGATACTCAGCCGCAACACACTGCGACGCCTCTGGGGCAACATGCAGGACGTGGAGCAGCCCCGACGCAGCACGCTGGACTTCGTGGCGCGCTTCCTCGGATACTCCGATATGGACGATCTCATCGCGCAGGAGGGCAAAGAACTCACGGACACCAGCAACGCCGTGATGAGCCGCAGAATCCATGTGGGCACGGAGCTCCGGAAGGGCGACAGGCTGCGTCTGACGTGGTTGCCCGACCGCGTGTGCGACATCGAATACAACGGTAGCCTGCACTTCAGCGTCGTCGCCTCGGAAAACACGAAGCTGAAGGCGGGCGACACCTTCCTCTGCGGCCTCGTCATCGAGGGCGAGCCGCTCTATCTGGACGAGCTGCAGCGCGACAATGAGCCCGGCGTGTCCTACGTGTGCGGCAAAAAGGGCGGCGTGCGCTTCGAGAAGATATGAACAGCGGCGTCGATACATCGGCCTCCGGCATAGGGGAGGGGCGCTTCGAAGGCGTCAGCCCCGTGTTCACCGAGGTACAGCTGATCAGCGAGGGCGACATCAACATCCTGGGCAAAGGCAAGCGCTATGGGCGCTGGTGGCTGCTGAAGGGTCTGCAGCCCGACCTCTCGGAGCTGACGCAATACGTGGAGATGCTCCACAAGGAGTTTGAGCTGCTGATGAAGGCGCAGCACCCCGGCATCGTGCAGGCAACGGGCCTGGAGGACGTGCCCGGACTGGGCGAGTGCATCGTGATGGAATATGTGGAGGGCAGCACACTCAAAGAAGTGATGGAGCAGGGGCTCAGCAGCCGGACGGCGGCGCGCCTCATGGACGAGCTGACGGACGCCGTGGCCTACATCCACTCCCTCGGCATCGTGCACCGCGACCTCAAGCCCTCCAACATCATCGTGACGCAGGGCGGCCACGTGAAGCTCATCGACTTCGGACTGGCCGACACCCGTGCGCACGCCTTCCTCAAACAGTCGGCCGGCACGGAACGCTACATGTCGCCCGAGCAGGCCGCCGGCGGCAAGCCCGACGCCCGTAACGATATCTATAGTCTGGGCGTCATCATGCAGGGCATGCCCCTGCCGTGGAGCTACCGCCGCTCGATAGCGCGCTGTCTGTGTCCGATAGAGCGGCGATGGGAGAGCGTGGAGGAGATGAAAGAAAGCATCGTGGCGCGTCGTCTCCTGGTGCGGCGCATGGCCTACGTCGCCGTTGCGGCGGTAATGCTGGCGGTGGCTTTTGTCGCCGGTGTGTCGCTGCAACATCGCGCCTCGGAGCGCGACTTCGACGCGTGGCGGGCAAGCCATGCCGACAGCGAGATGATGGCCGTGACGGCAGACTCGCTGGCAGTGCAGCTGCAGGAGCGTGACGCCGAAATAGCGGCGCTCCACAGCAATGTGCAGCAGATGGAGCAGACCATGCAGCGCAGCAACGACAGCATGAAGCAGGTCATCGCCACGATGGATGCGGATGCGGTGGCCGGACGGCAGAAGGCCAAAGTAGTGGGGGCATGGGAGATGAGGCTGCGCCAGCAGGTGGAGGCTACGCGTTTGGAGCAGATGCTCGACACGTTGACCCGTTGGGAGGAGCCTTGGGTCACGCGGGTGACGCGGAGCATCATGGACGTCAACCGGGCAATGAGGCAGTACATCGACAATCTGGGCAACACTTACGACGAGCGGGAGATGGCGGATATTAAAGACACGCTGCTGCCCATGCTGAAAGCCTGGAACGACAGCATGGCGGAGAAAATAAGAAAGGTGAAGGAACGCGCTCAGAAGAGCTCTGAGATGTAGCGAAACAGCTTCCAGCCTTCGGCGCTGCGGTAGGCCTCAAGGCTGCCCTGCGGCACAAAGAGTGTGGTCTCGGAGCAGACGCGGGGCTCGAAGACGTTTTCGCCCAAAGCAGGCGGCACCGGAGCCGTGCAAGTGATCATCTTGATGAAGAAATCGCCGAAAAAGGCCCGATCGCCGATGCTCTTGAGCGAGGCGGGCAGTGAGACCTCCTGCAGGCGCGGGCAATAGCGGAATGCATCGCTGTCGATGCTGCCGACGCCTTGCTGCAATGTGACTTGAACAAGCTTCCCGCACCACATGAAGGCCCTGTGGGGCACGGCTTCCACTCCGCCGGGGATGGTGATGTCGATGAGTTGCTCGCAGTGGTAGAAGCTTAATGCGTGCATCTTGCGCAGCGAAGAGGGCAGGGTGATGTGGGTGATGCCCGTTGCCGACCAGAAGCCCCTCTCTTCAATCTCTTCCAACTGAGGCGGCAGCGTGATGGTGGCCATGTTGTAGGTGTCTGCCAAAGAGCGGCGGTCGATGCTCCGGAGCCCGGTGAAATACTGCAGCTCGTCGAAGGAGAGCACGCTGCGGTTGAAGGCGAAGCGCTCCTCGCCCAAATGGGTGACGGCTGCCGCCTCGCGATAGCTCAGTTCGCCGTCGCCGTCGGTGTCCCATCCGGCCCTCAGGCAGACGGCCTTGGTGGAGTCGCAGGCAAAGACGATGGGTTCGTCGGGCTGCTGCGCCGCCATGTTCAGCGACAGCAGAAACACCATGAAAAACGACACGCTCCTCATCCCTAATTATCAATTATCAATTGTCAATTATCAATTATCAATTGTTTTGTATTCTTCGCTCCGTGTGACCACCTGCGTGTTTGCGGGGTCTGCGTCGGCCTGGCGGAACCAGTCGGAATACTCGATGTAGTGGCGCGCATAGGTCTGGTTGAGCGCTGCGGTCTGCTCGGGGTCCACCTTCTTGATGAACTTGGCCGGCACGCCGCCCCAGAGCTCGCCGTCGCCGATCTGTGTGCCCGAGAGCACCAGGGCGCCGGCAGCCACAATGGCCCCGCGACCCACCACGGCGTGATCGAGCACCGTGGCGCCCATGCCGATGAGTGCGCCGTCTTTGACCTCGCAGCCGTGCAGCGTGACGGAATGGCCCACCGTGACGTCGTCGCCCAGGATGCAGGGCGCCTTGCCGTTGAGCGTGTGCAGGCAACTGTTGTCCTGAATGTTGGTGCGGTTGCCGATCTTGATGTAGTGCACGTCGCCGCGCACGACGGCGTTGAACCACACGGTGCAGTCGTCGCCCATCTCCACGTCGCCCACGATGACGGCGCCCTCGGAGAAGTAGCAGTGGCGCCCGAAACGGGGTGCGGGTATGCCCTGAAGAGTCTTTATTATCGCCATAAAAAATGTTTTCGAACGAAGGGGTTAAAGTCAGTTTTGAAATATACGCCGGACAAAAGTAATAAAAAGATTTAAAAAAAGGAGGACAAAATTTTCTTTTTGCGGAAAAAATGCTATATTTGCGCTTGGATTATACCAAAAAACCTATAAAAACATTACGACTATGGCTTTTCTGACTAACGAAAAACTGCTTATTGTGGGTGCCGGCGGCATGATCGGCAGCAACATGGTGCAGAGTGCGCTGATGCTGGGTCTGACGCCCAACATCTGCCTGTATGACATCTTTGAGCCCGGCATGCACGGCGTGGCCGACGAAATGGCCCACTGCGCCTTCCCCGGTGCCAACATCACCTGGACGACCAACCCCGAGGAGGCCTTCACCGGTGCCAAGTATATCGTCTCCAGCGGCGGCGCTCCCCGTAAGGAGGGCATGACGCGAGAAGACCTCTTGAAGGGCAACTGCCAGATTGCCGCCGAGTTCGGCGACTTCATCAAGAAGTACTGCCCCGACGTGAAGCACGTGGTGGTGATCTTCAACCCCGCCGACGTGACGGCCCTCACGGCCCTCATCCACAGCGGCTTGAAGCCCAACCAGCTGACCTCTCTGGCCGCCCTCGACTCCACCCGTCTGCAGCAGGCGCTGGCTCAGGAGTTCGGCGTGCAGCAGGACAAGGTGACCGGCGCACACACCTACGGCGGTCACGGCGAGCAGATGGCCGTATTCGCCAGCCAGGTGAAGATCGACGGCAAGCCCCTCTCGGAGATGGGCCTGAGCGCCGAGAAGTTCGCCGAGATCAAGCTGAAGACCACACAGGGCGGCAGCAACATCATCAAGCTGCGCGGCCGCAGCTCCTTCCAGAGCCCCGCATACTGCAGCATCAAGATGATTGAGGCCGCTATGGGCGGCGCTCCCTTCACGCTGCCCGCAGGTTGCTATGTGAACTGCGACAAGTGCGGCTACAAGAACGTGATGATGGCTATGCCCACCACCATTGACAAGACCGGCGTACACTTCACCGCACCTCAGGGTACTGCCGAGGAGATGGCCGACCTCGAGAAGAGCGTGGAGCATCTGGGCAAGATGAGAGACGAGATCATCGGCCTGGGCATCATCCCGCCCGTAGCAGAGTGGGGCAAGATGAACCCCAACCTTTAAAAATAAGTATGCGTGCGCACCCGCGAGAAGGGGGCGCGAAAGATATGAAAGCGGACGCCGACCGACGGTTTGGCGCCCGTTTTTTATATTTTTTTTGAAGAAAATGCAAAAAAATGTAGGAGAAAGTGATTTCCTTTCACAAAAATGTCGTACCTTTGCGGTCGCGAAAATTAAAACACAATTATAAAGTAATTTACACAGACACATGATTGTAGTACCTGTTAAAGACGGTGAGAACATCGAAAGAGCACTGAAGAAGTTCAAGCGTAAGTTTGAAAAGACCGGCGTGGTGAAGGAGCTGCGCAGTCGTCAGCAGTTCGACAAGCCCAGCGTGCTGAAGCGCCTGGCTATGGAGCGCGCCATCTACGTGCAGAAGCTCAAGCGCGCCGAGGAGTGCTAAACCGCTTCTTCGATTATCTCCGCCTCGAGCGTAACAGTTCGGAGCGGACTCTTATCACCTACCGAGATTGCCTGGAGAAGTTCCAGGCTTTTTGGTCTTCCCAGGAGGGTGAGCTCTCGTGGGAAAACATGCCCTCCGACGTCATCCGGGCCTGGGTGGTGGAGATGATGGACGACGGGCTGAAAGCCACCACGGTGTCGAAATGTCTCAGCGCGGTGAAGGCCTTCTACCGCTACATGCTGCGCATGGGCTACGTGGACAAAGACCCCGCCCGGCTCATCAAGGCGCCCAAGAGGGAGCGCACGTTGCCGGGCTTCATCTCCGAGGGCGAGATGGACCGACTCTTCGAAGACGTGCAGTTCACGCCCGACTACAACGGGCAGCGCGATCGGCTCCTGCTGTTGATGCTCTACACCACCGGGCTGCGCGCTGCGGAACTCATCGGCCTCGATGTGGAGGACGTGGACACGGAGCAGTGTCAGCTCAAGGTGACGGGCAAGCGCAACAAGCAGCGCATCGTGCCCTTCGGCGAGGAGCTGCGTAAGGCCATCGGCCACTACCTCACGCTCAGAGGCGAGACGGGGGAGGAGAGGGCCTTCTTCCTGAACCGCAAGCGCACGCGTCGCATCAACTATGGTGACCTCCGCAGCGTCACCGTGCACAACTTGGCGCTGGTGACCGACCAGAAGAAAAAGAGCCCTCACGTGTTGCGCCACAGCTTCGCCACTGCGATGCTCAACCACGAGGCCGATCTGATGAGCATCAAGGAGCTTCTGGGCCACGAAAGTGTGGGAACTACAGAGATTTACACGCACCTGGTGTTTGAAGATCTCAAGAAAGCCTACAAAAAAGCCCACCCGAGAGATTAAAAAGGAGGGGAAAAGCGGAGCAAAGGGCGCAAAGAATAAAAAATAGGGCTTTTTTTGAAAAAATATTCTCCTTTTGTGCGCTCTTTCGTCAAAAAGTTGTACCTTTGTGCCCGAATTAGCCCCAAAAGGGCTTTAATGAGTCATGCGGAAGTAGCTCAGTTGATAGAGCACTAGCCTTCCAAGCTGGGGGTCGCGGGTTTGAGCCCCGTCTTCCGCTCCAAGTCCCTCGGGAGCGCCCGAGACACAGGAAAAAAGACTTGTTGCTGCTTTAGCTCAGTGGTAGAGCGCATCCTTGGTAAGGATGAGGTCCCGAGTTCAACTCTCGGAAGCAGCTCATCCGGCATGCCGGACGAAAGAGAAGAGAGTGATTATATATACATTATTAATATATTAATTAAACGTTTAATTAAAAACTGCTATGGCAAAAGAGAAATTCGAACGTACCAAACCCCATGTGAACATTGGTACTATCGGTCACGTCGACCACGGTAAGACTACTCTTACCGCCGCCATCACCACCGTGCTGGCCAAGAAGGGTCTGTCTGAGGTTAAGAGCTTCGACCAGATCGACAACGCTCCCGAGGAGAAGGAGCGCGGTATCACCATCAACACCGCTCACGTAGAGTATGAGACCGCTAAGCGTCACTACGCTCACGTGGACTGCCCGGGCCACGCCGACTATGTGAAGAACATGGTAACTGGTGCCGCTCAGATGGACGGTGCTATCATCGTAGTAGCCGCTACTGACGGCCCGATGCCTCAGACTCGTGAGCACATCCTGCTCGCCCGTCAGGTGAACGTTCCCCGTCTGGTTGTCTTCCTGAACAAGTGTGACATGGTAGACGACGAGGAGATGCTGGAGCTCGTTGAGATGGAAATGCGTGAGCTGCTCGAACAGTACGATTTCGAAGAGGATACCCCCATCATCCGCGGTTCTGCCCTGGGTGCCCTGAACGGTGTGCCCGAGTGGGAGGAGAAGGTAATGGAGCTGATGGACGCTTGCGACAGCTGGATTCAGGAGCCCGTACGCGACATCGATAAGCCCTTCCTGATGCCCGTTGAGGACGTCTTCTCCATCACCGGTCGTGGCACCGTTGCCACCGGTCGTATCGAGACTGGTGTCGTTAAGGTTGGTGACGAAGTTCAGATCCTGGGTCTCGGTGAGGACAAGAAGTCCGTTATCACCGGCGTTGAGATGTTCCGCAAGCTCCTCGATCAGGGTGAGGCCGGCGACAACGTAGGTCTGCTGCTCCGCGGTATCGACAAGAACGAGGTTCGTCGTGGTATGGTGATCACCCACCCGGGTGCCATCACTCCTCACAAGGGCTTCAAGGCTTCCGTTTACGTCCTGAAGAAGGAAGAAGGCGGTCGTCACACTCCCTTCGGCAACAAGTACCGTCCTCAGTTCTACCTGCGCACCATGGACTGCACCGGTGAGATTCATCTCCCCGACGGCATCGAGATGGTAATGCCCGGTGATAACGTTGAGATCACCGTTGAGCTCATCTACGCTGTGGCTCTGAACGTAGGTCTGCGCTTCGCTATCCGTGAGGGTGGCCGCACCGTAGGTTCCGGTCAGATCACCGAGGTGTTCGACTAAAAAGCCGATTCCGAAAGGAAAAAGCAAACACTAAAGAGGGTGGGCGGCCCATCACCGTCCACCCGATATACGGGAATAGCTCAGTTGGTAGAGCACTGGTCTCCAAAACCAGGTGTCGGGAGTTCGAGCCTCTCTTCCCGTGCTAAAAAGAAAGAAATAGGAATATGATTCAGAATATCATCAAGTATTGCAAAGATTCCTACGAAGAACTTGTGTATAAGACCACTTGGCCTTCCCGTCAGGAGTTGATGAACAGTGCAGTCGTTGTATTGACAGCTTCCCTTTGTATTGCGCTGGTCATCTTTGCCATGGACTTTGTGTTCCAGACCGGAATGGAAGGTATCTACAATTGGTTGCGCTAATAAATAAGAGAGTACTCAGAGATGGCTGAAAGCGGAAAGAAATGGTACGTCATGCGTGCCGTTAGCGGAAAAGAAGGCAAGGTGAAGGAGTACATCGAGTTGCTGATTGCTCAGCATCCCGATATCGCCCGTCACGTATCTCAGGTGCTCATCCCCACGGAAAAAGTGCTCGCCGTGCGTAACGGCAAGCGCGTCGTCAAGGAGAAGAACCGTTATTCCGGTTACGTCTTCGTGGAGGCGGAATTCGTGGGTGAGACCCAAGCTTCGTTGAGAAGCGTCCCCAATGTGCTCGGCTTCCTGTCAGCTTCCAAAGGAAGTCAGGTGCCCATGCCTCTGAGTGAGGCTGAAGTGTCCCAGATGCTCGGCACTGTGGACGAGCTTCAGGAGGTGCCTGAAGAGCTCGTGATCCCCTACGAGGTAGGAGAGAACGTCAAGGTGATCGACGGTCCGTTCAAGGACTTCGACGCTGTGGTGGAAGAGGTCAACAACGAAAAGCGCAAGCTCAAGGTGAGGGTCAAGATCTTCGGACGCAAAACGCCTCTGGAGCTTGGTTTTATGCAGGTTGAAAAACTCTAAAAGATTAAGAAAATGGCAAAAGAAGTTGCTGGATTTATCAAATTGCAGATAAAGGGCGGCGCAGCTAATCCTTCACCCCCAGTAGGTCCCGCTTTGGGCTCTAAGGGTATCAACATCATGGATTTCTGCAAGGCCTTCAATGCCCGCACACAGGATAAGGCCGGAAAGACCCTGCCTGTTGTCATCACTTACTACGCCGACAAGTCTTACGACTTCATCGTGAAGACTCCTCCCGTAGCCGTACAGCTGATGGAAGCGTGCAAGATCAAGAGCGGTTCGGCTGAGCCCAACCGTAAGAAAGTGGCCGAAATCACCTGGGATCAGGTGAAGACCATCGCAGAGGACAAGATGCCCGACCTGAACTGCTTCACCGTGGAGAGCGCCATGCGCCTCGTAGCCGGTACCGCAAGAAGTATGGGTATCAAAGTAAAGGGTGAATTCCCTGCATAACATTAAAACTTCAATTAACTATGAGTAAACTGACGAAAAACCAGAAGTTGGTGGCCGAGAAGATTGAAGCAGGGAAAGCTTACACTCTGAAAGAGGCTGCTGCCTTGGTAAAGGAAATCACCACGACCAAGTTCGACGCCAGCGTCGACATCGACGTGCGTCTGGGCGTTGACCCCCGTAAGGCCAACCAGATGGTGCGCGGCGTGGTGTCTCTGCCCAACGGCACCGGTAAAGTGACCCGTGTGCTTTGTCTTTGTACCCCCGATGCCGAATCCGCTGCCAAAGAGGCCGGTGCCGACTACGTGGGTCTCGACGAATACATTGAGAAAATTAAAGGTGGTTGGACCGATATCGACGTCATCATCACCATGCCCGCCATCATGGGCAAGATTGGTGCTCTGGGTCGTGTGCTGGGTCCCCGCGGCCTGATGCCCAACCCCAAGAGTGGTACCGTAACCATGGATGTGGCCAAGGCTATCCGTGAGGTGAAGGCCGGTAAGATCGACTTCAAGGTGGACAAGACCGGTATCGTACACACCTCTATTGGCAAGGTGTCCTTCACCGCCGAGCAGATCGCCGAGAACGCTAAGGAGTTCATGGCAACCATCCAGAAGCTCAAGCCCAGTGCTGCTAAGGGTACCTACGTTAAGAGTGTTTATCTTTCAAGTACGATGAGCCGTGGTATCAAGGTGGATCCCAAGGCTGTTGAGGAAATCTAAAAACTGCTACGAATCATGAGAAAGGAAGATAAAAGTGCTATCATCGCCCAATTGGGTGAATTGATTCAGAAGTATCCCCACTTCTACCTGGTAGACGTGGAGGGTATGGATGCCGCCGCTACAAGCGCTCTGCGTCGCCAGTGCTTCAAGAGCAATCTGAAGATGGTGCTCGTCAAGAACACCCTGCTGGAGAAGACGCTGGAGGCCAGCGATGTGGATTTCGAGGCATTGAAGCCCGTCCTCAAGGGCACCACAGCTGTGCTCTTCACTGAGGTGGCCAACGCCCCCGCCAAGATGCTGAAGGAGCTCAAGAGCAAGAAGCAGGAGAAGCCCGCACTCAAGGCTGCATATGCAGAGGAGGGTATCTACGTGGGTGCCAACCAGCTCGACATGCTCTGCGCTATCAAGAGCAAGAACGAGGTTATCGCCGAGATCGTGGCTCTGCTGCAGTCTCCCGCCAAGAACGTTCTCTCTGCCTTGCAGAGCGGCCAGAACACCATTCACGGTGTGCTCCAGACCCTGGAGAAGCGTTAAAAGTCTTAACGCCAAGAAACAAAAACAATTTTAACAAACAAATAAATTTATACGAAAATGGCAGATTTGAAAGCTATCGCAGAAGAGTTGGTTAACTTGACTGTGAAGGAAGTGAATGAGTTGGCAACCATCCTGAAGGAGGAGTACGGAATTGAGCCCGCTGCTGCAGCTGTTGCTGTAGCCGGTCCCGCCGCTGGCGGCGCAGCTGCTGAGGCTGCTGAGGAGAAGGACAGCTTCGACGTTGTTCTGAAGGCTGCCGGTGCTAACAAGCTCGCTGTTGTTAAGGCAGTGAAGGAGGCTTGTGGCCTGGGTCTGAAGGAGGCTAAGGATCTCGTTGACGGTGCTCCCAGCACTCTGAAGGAAGGTCTGGCCAAGGCTGACGCCGAGACTCTGAAGAAGACTCTCGAGGACGCCGGTGCAGAGGTAGAACTGAAGTAAGTTCTCTCTCACCCCAAACCTACACGTAATCACCTGTTTACGCAGGACATACGGTAAGGAATCCCCTGGTAGGGGGTTCTTTACCTTTTTGCGTCTAAAAAAATACACGTATATACACACGCAAAGCGAAAAGCTGAAAGTTCATGGCTAAAATTATCAACAACCGTGTCAATTTTGCATCTATCAAGAATCCGATGCCTTATCCCGATTTCTTGGAGGTGCAGCTGAAGTCTTTTCAGGACTTCCTCCAGTTGGATACTCCACCTGAACTCCGCAAGAACGACGGACTCTACAAAGTCTTCAGCGAGAACTTCCCCATCACGGACACTCGCAACAATTTCGTTCTGGAGTTCCTGGACTACTATATCGACCCGCCCCGCTACTCCATCGAGGAGTGTCTGGAGCGCGGCCTGACCTACAGCGTGCCCCTCAAGGCCAAGTTGAAACTCTACTGCACCGACGACGAGCATGTGGACTTCGACACCCAGATTCAGGAGGTCTTCCTGGGCAACATCCCCTACATGACCCACAACGGCACGTTTGTCATCAACGGTGCCGAGCGTGTCATCGTGAGCCAGTTGCACCGCTCTCCCGGCGTGTTCTTCTCCAGCTCACTGCACACCAACGGCACCCAGCTCTACTCGGCCCGCATCATCCCCTTCAAGGGCAGTTGGATCGAGTTTGCCACGGACATCAACAACGTGATGTATGCTTACATCGACCGTAAGAAGAAGTTGCCCGTGACCACCCTGCTGCGTGCCATCGGCTACGAAAGCGACCGCGAGATTCTCGAGATCTTCGATCTGGCCGAGGAGGTGAAGGTGAACCGCCAGAACCTCAAGAAGTTCGCTGGACAGAAGCTCGCCGCCAACGTGCTCCACACCTGGCACGAGGACTTCGTCGACGAGGATACGGGCGAAGTGGTGAGCATCGAGCGTAACGAGGTGCTCCTGCCCCGTGAGAGCGAACTGACCGAAGAGAACATCGATCAGATTCTCGAGAGCGGCGTGGCCAGCATCCTGGTGCACAAGCAGAACGCTCAGGGCACTGACTTCGACATCATCTTCAACACCCTGCAGAAGGACACCTCCAACTCGGAGCACGAGGCCATCTACTACATCTACCGTCAGCTGCGTAATGCAGAGCCTGCCGACGATGCCAGTGCCCGTGAAGTCATCTTCAACCTGTTCTTCTCGGACAAGCGCTACGACCTCGGCGACGTGGGCCGTTACCGTATCAACCACAAGCTGAACCTCAGCATCGATGACAACATCCGCGTGCTGACCAAGGAGGATATCATCGCCATCATCAAGTACCTCATCGAGCTGGTTAACTCGAAGGCCAACGTGGACGATATCGACCACCTCTCCAACCGC
>CACZUX010000055.1 GCA_902784475.1 uncultured Bacteroidales bacterium
CTGAACCACATCATCCCCGTGGCCACGCGCTACCAGAGCCAGCTCATCGAAAACGTGAGCCGCCTCTCCACCGTGTTCCCGCCCTCGGAGGTGAAGACGCTCAGCGCCAACAACGTGCTGCTCATCAAGAGAATCTCGGAGCACTCGGCCTATATCACGGAGAACGTGCAGCGCCTCATCGACGCCCGCAAGGTGGCCAACCGCATGGAGGACATCCACGAGAAGGCCATGGCCTATCACGACAACGTGGCGCCGCTCATTGAAGAGATACGACGCCACGTTGACAAGCTCGAGCTGATCGTCGACGACGAGCTTTGGCCTCTGCCCAAGTATCGCGAGATGCTCTTTATCCGTTAATTGCTGAAGGCAAGGGCTTCGTCGGAAGCCACGCTGACCTTGACGGGTCGCGTCTTGTCCACACTGCCCGAGAGCAAAGCCTTCGAGAGATCGTTGAGCAGATAGTGCTGCAGCGCTCTCTTGACGGGACGCGCTCCGAAGTCGGGGTCGTAGCCCTTCTCGGCCAGGAAGTCCGTCACGGCCTCGGGCACCTCCAGAGTGATCTGGCTCTCGTCCATGCGCTTCTTGAGCGTAGCCAACTGCAGGCGGACAATGGCCTTCACCTGGTCGCGGCTGAGCGACTCGAAAGTGATGATGTCGTCCACACGGTTGAGGAACTCCGGACGCACGGTCTGGAAGAGTTGCTCACGCGTGTAGTTGGAGGTCATGATGATGAGCGTGTTCTTGAAGTTGACGGTGCGGCCCTTGGAGTCGGTCAGACGGCCGTCGTCGAGCACCTGCAGCAGCGTGTTGAACACGTCGGGATGCGCCTTCTCTATCTCATCGAAGAGCACCACGCTGTAGGGCTTCCTGCGCACGGCCTCGGTGAGCTGTCCGCCCTCGTCGTAGCCCACGTAGCCCGGAGGGGCGCCGATGAGCCGCGTGACGGAGAACTTCTCCTGATACTCCGACATGTCGATACGCGTCATCATGCTCTCGTCGTCGAAGAGCGTCTCGGCCAGAGCGCGCGCCAGCTCGGTCTTACCCACGCCGGTGGTGCCCAGGAAGATGAAGCTGCCGATGGGGCGCTTGGGGTCCTGCAGGCCGGCACGGCTGCGGCGCACGGCGTCGGCCACGGCATGGATGGCCTCCTCCTGTCCGATGACACGCTTGTGCAGCTCGTCCTCCAGCGAGAGCAGCTTCTCGCGCTCCGACTGCATCATCTTGGCCACGGGAATGCCCGTCCAGCGGCTCACCACATCGGCAATGTCGTCGGGCGTCACCTCCTCCTTGAGCAGCGGGGAAGCCTCCGCAGAGGCCTGCTGCGAAGCGGCAATGGCCTTCTCCAGCTCGGGCAGTTTGGAATAGCGTATCTCGGCCACACGGGCATAGTCGCCCTCGCGCTCACGCTGGTCAGCCTCCTGACGCAGGGCGGCCATCTGGTCCTTGAAGCCCTGCACGCGGTTGGCCTCCTGCTTCTCGCGCTCCCACTGCTGGCGCATGCGGCCCTCTTCCTTCTTTAGGGCGTCGATGTCGGCCTCGAGCTTCTTGAGTTTCACCTCGTCCTTCTCACGCTTGATGGCCTCGCGCTCGATCTCAAGCTGACGCAGACGCCGCGTGAGTTCGTCCAGTTCCTCGGGCACGCTGTCGCGCTCCATACGCAACTTGGCGGCGGCCTCGTCCATCAGGTCGATGGCCTTGTCGGGGAGGAAGCGCTCGGTGATGTAGCGGTGGGACAGCGTCACGGCGGCAATGATGGCGTCGTCCTGAATGCGCACGCGGTGGTGCTGCTCGTAGCGCTCCTTCAGGCCACGGAGGATGCTGATGCTCGACATCGTGTCGGGCTCGTCGACCATGACGGTCTGGAAGCGTCGCTCCAGGGCCTTGTCCTTCTCAAAATACTTCTGATACTCGTCGAGCGTGGTGGCGCCGATGGAGCGCAGCTCGCCGCGGGCCAGGGCCGGCTTGAGGATGTTGGCGGCATCCATGGCGCCCTGCGTCTGGCCGGCGCCCACGAGGGTGTGGATCTCGTCGATGAAGAGAATGATGCTCCCCTCCGACTCCACGACTTCCTTCACGACCTTCTTGAGTCGCTCTTCAAACTCGCCCTGATACTTCGCGCCGGCGATCAGTGCGCCCATATCGAGGCTGTAGAGCTGTTTGTTCTTCAGGTTTTCGGGCACGTCGCCGCGCAGAATACGATGGGCCAGACCCTCCACGATGGCAGTCTTGCCGGTGCCCGGCTCACCGATGAGCACGGGATTGTTCTTGGTGCGTCGGGACAGAATCTGCAAGACGCGGCGGATCTCCTCGTCGCGACCGATCACGGGATCGAGTTTGCCCTTGCGGGCCTCGTCCACAAGATTGCGGGCATAGAGCTCCAGGGCCTTCTGCTCCTGCTGCTGGTTGTTCATTGGATTCATCATAGCTGTTGGTGGTTTAAGTTGGTTTGTGTTTTCACCCACCCAGTGCAGCAAAGAGCGTGCAACGACGCATCGGGCGGACATTATGTCCCCTTTTGCGTCATTTTGTCTCAAAAAAAAATCAATTTGCCCTGACCACCGAGACCACCTCGAGCCGACTGCCCGAGACGCGGAACTTCACCTCGCAGCCGGCGAAGGTGAGGCCGTAGAGCCGCTCCGCATCGTCCTGATACTGAGGACGCGGGTCGGAAGCCAGCGCCTGGCGCAGCGCCTCCTGCTGCACGGGAGAGAGCACGTCAAGCCCTTCGGGCATCACGACCTCCAGGGGTGTCCGGCTGCGCAAGACCTCCTCGGTGAAGCCGCCGCGCGCCTCGGGACGGGCGTCGGTGAAGGGCAGGTAAGGCTTCACGTCGATGATGGGCGTGCCGTCCAAAAGATCGGCCCCCGCAACGTGGAGCACCGGGCCCCGGGGCGTGTCGAGCTCCACACGCAGCAGCTCGACACAGGAGAGACCTATGTGGTTGGGACGGAAAGGACTGCGCGTGGCAAAGACCCCCATGCGACGGTTGCCGCCGAGCATGGGCGGACGCACGGTGGGCGACCAACCCTCCGCACGGTCGAAGAGCCACAGGAGCCAGAGATGGGAGAAATCCTCCAGACCACGAAACGCCTCACGCTGACGAAACTCCTTTTCAAAAACAATGCAAGCCTCCACACGTGCCAGACCGCTCTGGCGGGGGATGCCGAACTTGCTCTGAAAAGGACTCTCTATGTGGGCAACGACGGTCACCGCGACATCAGGTACTGCTTGAAGTCGGCGAACTGCTTGGACATAGGCACCGACTGCTTCTCGCCCTTCATGAAGGCCTGCAGGCGTTCGGGGATGGCGATGTCGGCGGAAAGAATGGCGTCCACCTTCTCCTTGAACTTGGCCGGATGGGCCGTCTCGCAGAAGAAGCCGGTCTCACCCTCCTTCAAGCCCTCCTTCAGGGCCTGATAGCCGCAGGCACCGTGGGGATCGAGCGTGTAGCCCGTCTCGCGATAGCACTCCTGCATGATGCGGGCAATGTCCTCATCCTTGTAAGTTGCGCCGGAGATGAGCGCCGTGACGGCCTCGTGGCTCTTGCCGTAGAGGTCCCAGATGCGGGCAAAGTTGGAAGGATCACCCACGTCCATAGCGTTGGCCAGCGTCTGTACGGACGGACGCGGAGAATACTGCGCCGTCTGCAGGAACTGGAAGAAGACGTCGTTGGCGTTGTTGGCCGCGATGAAGCGCTTGATGGGCAAGCCCATGCGATGGCCGAAAAGGGCGGCGCAGATGTTACCGAAATTGCCCGAAGGCACGCAGCACACCAGCTGCTGCTCCAGGCCGAGACGCTTCATCTGCGCATAGGCCCAGAAATAGTAGAAGGCCTGGGGCAGGAAGCGGGCCACATTGATGGAATTGGCCGAAGTGAGGCGCATGTGGGCGTTGAGCTCGGCGTCCATAAAGGCCGACTTCACCAGAGCCTGACAGTCGTCGAAGACGCCGTCCACCTCGATGGCCGTGATGTTGCGCCCCAGAGTGGTGAACTGGCACTCCTGGATGGGCGACACCTTGCCTTTGGGATAAAGCACATAGACGCGGATGCCCTCCACACCGAGGAAGCCGTTGGCCACGGCACTGCCCGTGTCGCCGCTGGTGGCCACGAGGACATTGACCTCGCCACGGGCGCCCTCCTTCTTGAGGAAATACTGCAAGAGGCGGGCCATGAAACGCGCGCCGACATCCTTAAAGGCCAACGTGGGGCCGTGGAAGAGTTCGAGGCTGTAGATGCTGTCGGTGACGCGCACCACGGGGCAGTCAAAAGAGAGCGTGTCACGGACAATCCCGTGCAGCGCCTCGCGCTCGACGTCTTCGCCGAAGAAGCTGTCGGCCACGGTGCAGGCCACCTCTTGGAACGTCATCCTGTCGCACTGCTCGAAAAACTCCTTGGGCAGCGGCTTGATGGTTTGGGGCATGTAGAGCCCGCGGTCTTCGGCCAAACCCTTCACCACCGCCTTTTCGAGCGTGGCCAGGGGAGCTTGTCCGTTAGTGGAATAGTATTTCATCTGTGTGGGTTATTGCTTATTATTTCGGTTTACACCTGCATGAAGGCGTCGATGAACTGGCGACCCTCCAGCAAGCCATAGGCACCCTCTTTGGCAGCGTCTTCGTCAAAAGTCTCAACGCTGTCGGGCGCAATGCCGGGCGCATAGACGGCAAAGGGGATGGGGTCGGCCGTGTGGGTGCGATGGGCCACAGGCGTGGGATGATCGGGCAAGAGAGCCACTGCCACCCGGTCGCCGAACTGCCGCTCGAAGTCGGGCGTCTGCGTGGCCTCCAAGATGGGGGCGATGAGACGACGGTCGAGATTCTCTATGGTGCGGAGCTTGAGATCGCGGTCGCCGTCGTGGCCGGCCTCGTCGCTGGCCTCAACATGGACATAGACGAAGTCGTCGGTCTGCAGTGCCTCAATGGCCGCGCGGGCCTTGGCCTCGTAGTCGGTGTCCCACAGGCCGGTGGCACCGAGCACGTGGATGACCCGCAAGCCGGCATAGGTGCCGATGCCGCGGATGAGGTCGACGGCGGTGATGACGCTGCCGCGGCGTATCTGGGGATAGATCTCCGTGAGAGGCTTCATCTGAGGACGATAGCCCCCACCCCACGGCCAAATGCTGGAGGCCATGTCCATGCCCTTGCGGGCACGCTCCCGGTTGAGGGGATGCTGCGGCAGGAGCTCCTGGCTCTTGCGGATGAGTTCGCCCAGGAGGCGGGCCGTCTCCTCGGCCTCGGGGCACTGTGCCTTGGGCAGCTTGTCGGCCCAGGTCTGCAGGGGCACGTCGTGAGGCGGCGTGCAGTCGATGCGCTTGTCGCCGCCCTTGATCACGAGCAGATGGCGGTATTGCACGCCGGTGTAGAAATGTATGCGGTCATTGCCGAGTTCCTTCTCGAGATAGCGGATGAGCGTGTCGCCCTCCTCCGTCTCCAAACGGCCGCAGGAATGATTCTTCAGGATGTCGCCCTCGACGCAGATGAGATTGCAGCGCAGGGCCAGGTCGCCCTCCTCCAGCGTGACGCCGATGGAGGCCGCCTCCAGGGGGCCGCGGCCCTCGTAAACCTTATGCTGGTCGTAGCCCAGGATGCTGCTGTTGGCCACCTCGCTGCCGGGATGGAAGCCGTCGGGCACCGTCTTCAGCAGGCCGTTGCGCCCGTTGCGGGCCAGCCAGTCCATGTGGGGCACGTCGGCGTATTGCAGCAGCGTCTTGCCGCCCAGGTCGTCGCGGTGCCAATCGGCCATGCCGTCGCCCAAGATGATGATGTGCTTCATACGCTTAAGCCAAACTCATGATGTCAGCAAACACACCGGCCGCCGTGACGGAAGCGCCGGCACCGTAGCCCTGTATCAGCATGGGATACTCCTTATAGCGCTCGGTGGTGAGCAGAACGATGTTGTTGGAGCCCTCGAGCACGTAGAACGAGTGGTCCTGCTCGAACTCCTCCAGTTGCACGCTGCCCTTGCCGTTCTCGTAGCGGGCCACGAAACGCCACACCTTGTGCTCTTTCTCCAGGCGCTGGCGACGCGCCTCGAAATCGGCGTCGAGCGACGGCAGGTTGGCCCAGAACTCCTCCATCGTGCCGTCGAAGAAACTCTTCGGGATGAAGAGGTTGGCCTCCACGTCCTCCTGGTTGATTCTGTAGCCGGCCTCGCGTGTCAGGATGACCAGCTTGCGGATGACATCCTTGCCCGAGAGGTCGATGCGGGGATCGGGCTCGCTGTAGCCCTCAGCCTTGGCCATCTCCACAGTCTTGGAGAAAGGCACGGTGGCCGAAATCTTGTTGAAGATGAAGTTGAGCGTGCCGGAAAGGACGGCCTCAATCTTCAGTATCTTGTCGCCGGAGTGGCGCAGGTCGTTGATGGTGCGGATGATGGGCAGTCCGGCGCCCACGTTGGTCTCGAAGAGGAACTTCACGCCGCGCTTCTGAGCCACCTGCTTGAGGTGGCGGTAGTTCTCATAATCGCTGGAAGCCGCAATCTTGTTGGCAGCCACCACGTTGATATTATGATCGAGGAAGTCGCCGTAGAGCCCGGCCACATCGGCCGAAGCGGTGCAGTCGACAAAGACGCTGTTGAAGATGTTCATGCCGATGACCTCGTCGCGCAAACGCCGGATGTCGCTCTTGGGAGCGCTCTTGAGACGCTCACGCATGTTCTCCGTCAGGGCAATGCCACTGCGGTCGAAGATGGCATTGTGACCGCTGGCCACGCCCACCACGTTGAGCAGCAGGCCCTCCTCCTTCTTGAGTTTCTCCTGCTGCAGACGGATCTGCTCCAGGAGCTGACCGCCCACGGTGCCCACACCGCAGATGAAGAGGTTGAGCACCTGGTACTCCGAGAGGAAGAACGAATCATGAATGGAGTTGAGCGCCTTGCGCAGGCTGTTCTCCTGGATGACAAACGAGATGTTGGTCTCGCTGGCACCCTGAGCACAGGCGATGACGCTGATACCGCTTCTGCCGAGGGTGCTGAAGAGCTTGCCGGCGATGCCGGGCGTGCGCTTCATGTTCTCGCCCACGATGGCCACAGTGGCCAGGCCGCGCTCGGCCTTCATGCGGAACATGCGGCCGTCCTCAATCTCCTTCTGAAACTCCTCGTCGAGCACGCGGCAGGCTTCGTCCGTGTCGCTGTCCTGGACGCCGATACTGGTGTTGTTCTCCGACGATGCCTGCGACACCATGAAGACCGAGATGCCGTGCTGGGCCAAAGAGGTGAAGATGCGCTGGTTCACACCGATCACGCCCACCATGGAGAGACCGCTCACGGTGATGAGACTGGTGCCCTTGATGGAGGAGATGCCCTTGATGCTCTTGTGCTCGTCCAGCTGCACATTCTGCTTGACGATGGTGCCCTGAGCCTCGGGGTTAAAAGTATTCTTGATGAGGATGGGAATGTTCTTGCGGCACACGGGATAAATGGTGGGCGGATAGACCACCTTGGCGCCGAAGTTGCAAAGCTCCATGGCCTCCACATAAGACAGCTCGGGGATGACGTAGGCCGAAGAAATGACCTTCGGGTCGGCCGTCATGAAGCCGTCCACATCGGTCCAAATCTCGAGCACCTCGGCATTGAGCGCCGCAGCGATGATGCTGGCGGTGTAGTCGCTGCCGCCGCGGCCCAGATTGGTAATCTCGCCGCTCTCCACGTCGGTGGAAATGAAACCGCCCACGATGGCCACCTTGGGCAAGGTCTTGAACGCTTCCTTGACCAGAGAGACCGTGCGCTCCTGAGCCAGGACGTTACGGTTGCCCTGCTTGGCAGTCTTGATGAAACTGCGGGCGTCATACCACTCGGCTCCTTCAATCATAGCGGCCACGATGCGGGAAGAAATGCGCTCACCGTAAGACACGATGGCGGCCTCCGTCTTGGGCGAGAGGTCGCGGATGAGGTAAACGCCCTGATAGATGCTCTTGAGCTCGTCGAAGAGCGCATGCACCGTCTCCATGAGAGCGGCGCGACGCTCCGGAGCTATGACTGCTTCGATCATGGCATCGTGGCGCTCGACCATCGCACGGAACGACTCGGCATAAGCTCCGTCGCCGGAAACGGCCTGAGAGGAAGTGCGGATGAGCTGGTCAGTGATGCCGCCCAGGGCACTCACCACGACAATCACCTGCTCACGCTCGCCCTCCACGATGCGCTTCACGTTCTGTATGCTTTCCACGGAACCGACGCTGGTTCCGCCAAACTTCAGTACTTTCATTTTGTACGCAAATAACAATTTTCGAGCGCAAATTTACAAAAAAAATCCTACATAGAACTAAAAACACACCAAGGCCGGGGCGCATCTCCTGTTTTTTTTGTATATTTGTGCTGAAAATAACAGCCTTCTTACAGGATAGAAATGAGGAAAAACATCATACTGGGCTTTTTGCTCGCATTCGCTGCAGCCAACATTTCAGCCCAGAACCCCAACCAAATGCCCAAAAAGGCGCAGGCCATCAACCTCTCCGAGCGCTGGGGCAACTACGAACGCAGCCAGTATTTCGGCGTGCGTTTCGGCATGAACGTGTCACAAGTGATGTTCTACGGCCCCGATGTGGACAACAGCAGCCGCGTGGGATTCAACGGCGGTCTGGTGGCCGGATTCATGCTCTCCAAATCGACCCCCATCTTCATTGAGACCGGCCTGCTCTATCAGGGCAAAGGTGCCTACGTCAACAACGACCGCGACGACCGCGTCACCATCAGACAGCACTTTCTGGAGATTCCCGCCATCTTCAAATACAAAATACAGACGGGCGTCGAGCATTTCAAGGTGCAGCCCTTCGTCGGCATGTTCATGGCCTTCGGCGTGAGCGGAGAGACCCGATTCTACGGAGCCGACCCCGAACGTTATCCCGTAGACGACCGTGGGCGCTACAAGCGCGACACGTTCAGCGAGGGCGGCCTGAGAGCTTTTGACCTGGGGCTGAAGATGGGCTGCGGCCTGTCCATGCGCAACTTCTATTTCGAGCTGGGCTACAGCATCGGACTGGTGAACGCGGCACGCGACAGTTTCAAAGACTTCGGCTTTGACAACTTCGACAACAGCATTCACACCGGATGCTTCTCCACCACCCTCGGACTCGACTTTTAACGCATCACGAACATCCTGTATATGAAACGACTTTTTACACTTCTCCTGCTGAGCCTCCATCTCGTCGCCGCAACGGCCCAGGTGCAGGCTTTCATGAAACTGTGGGACAACAAACACACCTATCCCCGCATCAACCAGATAGAGTTTCAGGGCGACGTGCCCACACTCGACAGCTATAACGCCATCTACGGCCACGGCGCCATGATGGAGAACGAATATTGGGGCCTCCGCATCTATATGGACCACCGTCAGAGCATCGACCTCTTCGGCAAGAGCGGGCGCCAGCTGGAGCTGCACCTCACCAATTTCTATTCCACGCGCGAGGATTTGGCCAAAGGGCTCGGCTGCGACATCCTGTGGGCCGGACAGAGCGTAGCGGCAGGTTCGCTGCGCGGCTTCATCCCCGACGGCACGGATGCCGACGGCATCATGACCGGACACACCGTCTACGTGGACACTGTTGCCGCCCGCGGACAGCGCATCATGCGCGAAGGGCCCGACACCTGCGCCGTGATGGTGTGGGACCGCGACTGGATGTTCAACGGCCACAAGATCTACATGCAGCAGGTTTATTGCATGCGCAAAGGCAGCCGCGAGCTTGAGGTGGACATCTACTTCAAGGGCGAGACGGAGGACGACTATTTCGCCACCGGCGTGCAGAAGCTCGAAATCGGCAATCAGGGCTTCGTCGAAATGATGGGACGCCCCGATGTGGATCCCCGCAACGCCTCCATGCTGCTGGCCTCCTGGGGCCGCAACGTGCCCGACAAGAATGCGCCCGACCTCGTCGAAGGCGTGGGTATCGGCGTGAAGGTGCCCCTGCAATATGTCGTCACCACCCTCGAGACCGACATCGACTATCTGGCCGTGCTGCAGCCCGTCAACCACCACATCAGCTACACCCTCTCCGTCTGCTCCCTGCGCGAAAAGGACGGCCCGAAGACGGCAGAGGACTGGTTTAACCTGCTTCGCAGATAACATACATATAAATATAGGTAATAATCACCATGTTCAAGACACACACGATTCTCCCCCTTCTCGCCCTGACACTCGCTCTTCCCGTGCAGGCCGAAGAAGAAATCAACGACCAGAACACGCCGCTGCACCTCTTGGCTCCCGACTACAAGATGCCCTACGGCGCCCTCAAAAGCGAGGACGTCAAGGCTACGCTCGACCGCATCTTCTCCTGGTGCAAGGAGGGCACTTTCCGACTTGACTCCTATGAGTGGGGCATCACCTATCAGGCCCTTATGCGCGCCGCAGAGGTGACTAAGGAAACAAAATATACAGACTATGTCAACAGCAGTCTCGACAGCGTGACGGCACGTCCTCTGCGCCGTCTGACGGCACTCGACGACTGCGGCACCATAACAACGGCCATGATGAAGATGGACGGCCACAAAGGCGGCCGCTTCGACAAGTACATCAAACGCTACAACCATTTCATCTTCAAGGAGCAGTACAAACTGCCCAACGGCATGTTCGCCCGCACACGTCCGCAGCTCAACACCATCTGGCTGGACGACGTCTATATGGGCATTCCTGCCATTGCCGAGTATGCCATCTGGGCCTCCGAACCCAAGTCGTTCGACGCTGCAGCCGAGATGTTCTTCCGCTTCGTGGAGCGCATGTGGCGCCCGGAGAAGCGCATCTACCGTCACGGATATGTGGAGGGTTTGCGCCAGCAGCCTTCCTACTCCTGGGGCAGAGCCAACGGATGGGCCCTCCTGACCAACACCGAACTGCTGACCCTTCTGCCCAAGGATCATCCTTTGCGCCCGCGCCTTCTGGAGCAATACCGCAAACATGTGGACGGCCTCTGCGACCTGCAGAGCAGCGAAGGCCTGTGGCATCAGTTGCTCGACCGCAACGACTCCTATCTCGAGACTTCCTGCACCGCCATCTACTGCTACTGCATCGCCCGGGGCATCAACGAGGGCTGGATTGAAGGCATCACCTACGGCGGTGTGGCTCAACTGGCCTGGCACGCACTCTCTACGAAAGTGGACGATAAGGGCCGCGTACAAGGCACTTGCGTCGGCACCGGCATGGCTTTCGACCCTGCATTCTACTATTATCGCCCCGTATCGAGCGCCGCAGCTCACGGCTACGGCCCCATGCTCTGGGCTGCCGCCGAGATGATCGAACTGCTCAAGCACTGGTATCCCCGCACCAACGATTCAGGTCTCCACTACTACTCCACCGAGCAGACCAATCCCGCACCGCTCTTCTTCCTGACCCCCGACGGCAAGGGCGAATCTATCACCGAATGGTAAACTGCCATGTGGGAACAGCTTATTGAGGACATTTGCGCCAAGGACGTGACCGTCATCGGATCCGTCTTCAAGCTGATGCTCAGCCTTCTGCTGGGCGCCATTGTCGGTGTGGAACGCCGCCAAAAGGGACAGGTTGCAGGCATGCGCACCTTCTCCCTCATTGCTATGGGCGCGACAATGGCCATGCTGGTGAGCATCTATATTCCGCAAGAGTATCTGGGACTGAAAAACGGCGACCCCGGACGCATTGCGGCGCAGGTGATTTCCGGCATCGGTTTTCTGGGTGCCGGCGCCATCATACAGATGAAGGGCTCCGTGCGCGGCCTCACTACGGCTGCCGGCATATGGATGACGGCCTGCTTGGGACTCGCCGTCGGAGCCGGCATGTATGTCGTCTCTGTTGCGGCCTGCATCTTTATCCTGGTAGTCTATCGCATCCTGGAGCAGATAGAGAAGGTTTTCCTCAAAAGTGCAGAACAGAAGATTGTGCGCCTCAAGGTGAACAAAATCATCACCGACGGCACGCCCTATCGTGCCTGTTTCCGCGATTACAGAGTGCATATCTCCGATGAATTCTTGCGTTATGACTACACGCAAGGCACCACCATCATCAACTTTATGGTGCGCTCCAAGGATGACACCGACTTCCTGGGACTCTTCGAACGCATTCACAGCATGGGGGACATTCTTTCTCTCACGCTGACGAACGAAGTGAATAACTAATCCGGCGGCTACCTACAGCCCGTGGGAGAGTACGAAGCCTTTTACGCAAAAGACCCTCCGAGATTGCTCTCAAAGGGTCTTTGTGTAAAAACGGCGGCTACCTACTCTCCCACGGGTGTGCAGTACCATCGGCGCGGGCGGGCTTAACTTCTCTGTTCGGAATGGGAAGAGGTGGAACCCCGCC